>JAFNAH010000216.1 GCA_017860075.1 Acidobacteriota bacterium
CTGGCATCCTCCACGGTGGCCGCGCTCGGGCCGGTCACAGCAGCCGCTGTTCTTGCTTACGGCAGAAAAGCGGACATCGTGCCGGAGGCAAACACGATCCCTTCACTTCTGGACGCCATACGGTGGTTCTACAGTTCCCCCCGGGGACAGTGCCGCGCCTGAGTGCCGAAGGCGCGGTGTCATACCAGCCCGAGGCAGCGCCCCGGGAATGGCGGGCGAAGAGGCACAAAGGGCTGAAAGCCCGAGTCGTATTGAATCATGGGGCGGGCCTTCAGCCCTCGATTACCGGGAAGGGCCTGAATCCTGGGGCTTCGCCCCCGGCTGGTACGAGTCGGGCCTTTGGCCCTTAACGGAGCATGCAACTTCGGCCGGTCACTACCTGGGCGGGGCGGGAAAATCGACTTCGAACGCCACACGACCCTCCAACACCTCGCCGTTCTTGGTGGCAGGAAGAAAAACCCAGCTATTCCTGACCGACTCCATCGCGCGTTCGTCGAGCCCGCGCCCCAGCCCTTTCTCGACCCTGAGGTCCTCGATTCCCCCGTTCTTGGTGATCAGTGCGGAGAGTTTGACCTTTCCGTAGGTGTGTGTCTTCCGCGCCTCTTCGGTCGGCTGAACCGGCGGCCGCGCAACGATCTTGGGAAAGTTGAGACCGTCGGGCTGCAGCAATCCCTGCCAGTCTCTGTCCCAGTCCGAGGTGCCGTCCGTCGTCTTGACGCTTCCCATGTCATTCAGGTCCGCACCCTGCAGCGCCGCCCGCGGGCTGGCGCTCTCAAGATCCAGCTCCCCGATCCTGGCGGCGAGTTGCTCGAATTCCACTTTTTCGAGCGGCACCAGGTAGAAGCGCTTGGCACCGATCCGGACACTGAGCTCGTCAATCGTGTCCTGTTCGTGAAAAGCGCCCAGGGCCGTCAACCCGGTGAAGGAATGCCCCTTGAGGAGAATCGACGCCGAATACCTGAAAGTCTCGCCGCGGTTGTCCTTCGATTCGTGGTCAAAGACCTGGCCGATGTAGAAACGGCCCGAACTGCCCTTGTAGATGAACTCGCCGGGCTGGACGACGATCACGAAGTCGGTGAGGTTTATGAAATTGAGCACGAAACTGTAGGGTCCCGCCGCTTCCGCGGTAATGATGTACTGTGGTCCGACATAGGCCCATGATTTCGGCGCCGCGGCCTGGGGGAAGCACAACGCGACGGAACAGATCATCGCGACGATACAGCACAGCCAGCCCCGCCAACGCAGCCGGCGGAAGAGGCGGAAACCGGTTTGGGTTTTCTGATTCATGGCACTCTCAACCTATGGTCTCGAGCAGTCTGCAGAGGAGGGCAGCGCGCCTCTGTATGTCGCCGACCTCGATGTACTCGTCCGGGGCGTGAGCACCCCCTCCCTCAACTCCGAGCCCGTCAAGGGTCGGGATCCCCATGGCGGCGGTGAACGATCCGTCGCTGCCGCCACCCGTACTCCCCTCGCCGAGATCCATTTCCAACTCGAGGGCCGCGTTCCTGGCCTTGTGGTACAGCTCGACCACCCCCGGCGTCCTTTCCAGAGGCGGGCGGTTCAACCCGCCCTCCACGGTCAGCCTGCAGCGCGGGTCGAAGGCTTGCATGCCACGGATCGTCGCTTCGATTGCAGCGCCCGCCTCCAGGCTGGAGACGCGAACGTCGACTTGCGCCTCCGCTTCGGCCGGGACAACGTTGGAGGCCGTACCCCCCTTGATGACTCCGGTAGTGACCGTAGTCCCCCGCCCCTTGTCGTTCAGATCGTGGAGGCGGAGCACCTGACGGCTGATCTCGAGGATCGCGTTCGCACCCTTTTCAGGCTCCACTCCTGCATGCGCCGACAGCCCCGCCACGCGAATCGTGAAGCATCCGACGCCCTTACGGAAGGTTTTTGCTTTGCCGCCTGCGAGCGGCGGTTCCAGGCACAACACCGCTGCGCACTCGCGGGCTGTCTGCGTGAGGTGAGGCAGCCCTTCCGCGGTGCCTATCTCCTCATCGCCGGTAAACAGAAAAAAAACGTCCCTGCCGGGGGACGACTTCCCCTCCTTCAAAGCGCGGCTTACCAGCAACGACAGCAGGAGCCCTGCCTTCATATCGTAGACGCCCGGACCGAAGGCCCTCGAGTTTTCGATACGGAAGGGACGGGCTGAGATGGTTCCCGCGGGCCACACGGTATCGAGGTGACCGAGAAAAAGAACGGGCCGGGCAACGACCTTACTCCCCGCGCGCCACGACGCCCGGAGCGTATTCCCGCGTGAGGGACAGGAAAGGATTTCGGCCCGGCACCCTTCGTTCTCGAATAATGCCGCCAGATGCGCCGCGATTGCGTCCACCGCTGCTTTGTCGGCGGAATGGGATTCCATTTCTACCAGCTCCCGGAGCCGGGAGATCGACTCGGGAATCAGTGACTGGAAATAGGCCAGGATATCCGCTGCGCTCACGCCGGCTCCAATATGTTTGAACCCGCTTGATACTCTCCCCTGCAGATAAGCTCGGCAGGGCCGGTCAACAGGAGATCCTCGCCCGGCCGCCAGTCTACCGACATCGATCCCAACTCGGTGTAGACGCGCACCGGGCTCCGTGCCGACCCTCGCAGGATCGCAGCGACTGCCGCGGCAGAAGCACCAGTCCCGGAGGCCGTCGTCAGGCCGACGCCCCTTTCCCAGAACCGTACGCGCAGGGAGTGATCGTCGAGAACCTGCACAAACTCCACGTTGGTTCTCCGCGGGAAGGCCTGGTGGTGCTCCAGCAGCGGGCCGATGGTCGCGACCGGAACCTCCGCCGACTCGGGCCAGAAAGTCGTACAGTGCGGATTGCCGAGCGAACAAACCGAGACCGGGACTGCGCCGGTCGCAATCTCGAGTGGATGGTCAAGTACCGGTCCCGGAGATTCACCCAAACGGGCCGGGATGAGTGAGGGATCGAGGATCGGAGTCCCCATGCAGCTCTCGTAACTGTGAGTGCCATCTCTCACTTCCTTGAGGCAGTAAGTCCTGATCCCCACTACCGTCCGAATCCGCAGCCTCTCGCCCGTGTGAAATCCGGCGGCGTTGAGAAAGGCCGCAAGGCATCGCAGTCCGTTCCCTGAGACCTCCGCTTTGCTTCCGTCCGCGTTGACTATGATGGCAGAGGTGTCGGCTTCAGTATCAGATACCGTGGGCTGATAGAAAATGACGCCGTCTGCGCCGACTCCCCGGTGCCGGTCACAGAGCCTGATGGCCAGGGCACTGAGTGACGGTTGCAGTTCCCCCGCCTCGCCGGATCGCACTATCAGGAAGTCGTTCCCCAGCGAGTGCAACTTGGCAAACTCGATCTTCACAGGTGCCTTTCCTTGCCGAAAATCCTTTCAGTGATTTCTGCCGCGGTCTCTTCCACGGACTTCCCCGTTACGTCGACCACCATCCAGTCGGGATGCGCCGCGAACACCTTGCGGCAGAATTCAAGCTCTTCTCTGACGTGCGCAGGGTCCGCGTAGCTGGAGTCGATTACCCCGAGCCGCGACAACCGGGCCCGCCTGGTTTCCACGAGGCGTTCCGGACTGATCATCAATCCCACAACTCGCATGGGATCGACCCGGGTCAGCTCAGCGCAGGGCTGCTCGCCTGCCGCCAGCGGTATGTTCGCAACCCGCCACCCTTCCTGGGCAAGGTAAACGCTCAGGGGCGTCTTCGATGTGCGCGAAACTCCGACGAGAACTATGTCGGCCTCCTGAAGGTCCTCAGGACAATGGTTGTCGTCGTTGCGCACGGTGTAGGAAAGGGCATCCATGCGCTCAAAATAGTTGTCGTCCACCTGGTGAAGCAGACCCGGCTGTTCCGAGGGCGGCGAACCGATGAACTCGCGGAGCCGGTCCATCAGCAAGCCGAAAAGGTCCTGGCTCGGCACGTTGCGTTTCTGACACTGCTGCTCCATCTCCCTGCGGAGAACGTGGGAGGCGAACGTGTGTATGATCAGGGCGCGCTGGCTCTCGGCAGCCTTCACGATATCCCGGATGGAATCAGCCGAGCGGACGTTACTGTGGCGGGTGATTACCGGATTCGCGGGCCTGAACTGGAGCAATGCCGCCTTGGTGATCTTCGTCGCGGTTTCGCCCGTCCCGTCGGAGACGATGTAGATGTGATGTTCTGTCATTGGGTACAAGCACCTGTCTCAGGCCATTCTTGCAGAATGTTCGTGGGCCTGTCAATTCAGCGCTGGCGCGATATTCGTGACCCGGAGACCCAGGTCGGGCGACATTCCAGCCGAGCCCGGGCGGACGCGGCGGGACGGATTCACCGGATCTTGGCGACAATCAGGGTCATGTCGTCGTCACGTTCCTCTTCGAACGCCCAATCGAGTACGTTTTCGACGATGATCTTCTGCAGGTCATCAGCGCTGAGCTGCTGGTTGACACGGATGAGGTCTATCAGGCGCTCCTCGCCGAACTCCTC
>JAFNAH010000630.1 GCA_017860075.1 Acidobacteriota bacterium
CCTGGGGACGACCCCGAAGGGGTCGAACAGAGCAGCCCAGGGTGCAAACCCTGGGGACGACCCCGAAGGGGTCGAACAGGGCAGCCCAGGGTGCAAACCCTGGGGACGACCCCGAAGGGGTCGAACAGGGCAGCCCAGGGTGCAAATCCCGGGATTAGGAGGATGTTCAAGAACCAACCCTGGAGGGGTAAAACAGCGTCGCCGCTACGCTCGACGCCTCGCACTGCGCATGGGCGAGGCCTCGAGCCGGGTTGAGGGCTTGAGGTTGTAAGTCCGTTCGTATCCGGCTGTCAAATTCGCGAGCGTGACCCTGATGATCCCGTGCGAATCACAGGTGTAGGTCTCCCGGATCAAGTCCCGCGCGGGATGATTGGCTCTGCGCACCTCCGATTCTCTGAGCTGGGAGGCGGCACCCAGACTGGAGTCCAGGCCGAAGAGAATCTCATTCCAGGGCACGATGTCGCCGTCGGGCTGACCGTCCTGCGTCAGACGGCTGCATTCCAGGAAACGGTAGTGTCCGATGTTGTGCGCAGGGTGGTAGGTACGAGTCGTTTCCATGGCCGGTTCTGCGGGTCGCGGCATGGGAGTGTCCTTCAAGAAGATGGGATCGAATACCACCCGCCTGCCGGACTCCCCTTCCCTCCAGACGCCGAAACAGCGAGTGAATCGTTCGTGGAGGACCTGTTCGCGTTCCGCATCGGCGGCGATTGCCAGGCCGATGGCTGTCGCGGAATAGGGGAACGGGGAACGACGCACCCGCCGGCCGTGGCGATCCCGGAGGATGCGCGCGACCACCGGGAGATCGCTCGATCCGCCCGCGAGGTAAATGGCGGCAACGTCACCCCACCCCAGTCCCGACTGCTGGAAAGCCCGCTCCATCGCGCGTTCCATGGCCTCCACGGTGCGCTCTATGAGAGGGATGCAATTCTGATAGAACTCATCCACGGGCACGACGATCTCGCCCGCACCTTCGACCGCCCGTCCCAGGTCAATCGTGATCTTGCGCTTGTTGGGGTGCAGCGCCTCCTTCTGGCGCCGACACTCTTCCAGCAACAGGAAGCGCGCGCCGCCGGTCAATTCGCCGACGTCGGGAGCCCGGCTCAATGCCAGTTCCAGCAGCAGTTCATCAAAGTCGTCCCCCCCCAGTTCGCTTATCCCTTCATCGGTGATCACCTCGTGTTGCTGGTCCTTCATACCGATGACCGACGCATCGAAGGTGCCGCCGCCGAGATCGTAGACCACGAGGAACACCTTCCTCCCGATCACGCCCCGGTCGGCAAAACGCTCTGCGAACTCGATCCCGGCAGCCGAAGGCTCGTTGATCATCCCCAGGACATGAAAACCGGCGCGGCGGAAACCTTCCATGGTGAGAAAACGCTGGTTGCTGTTCGCATTCGCGGGGGCGGCGATGATCACCTCCAGCGTATCGCGGGCCGAAATTTCGAGATTCGAGCGGTCGCGGAGATCATGGCGCAGTTGCGAGAGGTAGCCGGTAAGCAGGTCGAGCAGAGGCAGTTGCCGATGCCTTCGGGGCTCCCTCGTGGGGCGAGCCGGCTTTGCGCGCCCGCTTCTTCTCAGTACCTCAGCGCTGAACAGTCAGCCCGGTCGCATCCAATTTACGACTTTCTCTGCCCTTCTCGATCAGGCTGATAATTGCCTGTCGTTTGTCGTTCGAGTCCACTTCCCCGAGGACCCTGATCGATTCGTCGGATACCTCCAGGGAGACACCTCGTGACAACCCCTTCGCGCCAAGGATCTGGAGCAGTACACGGCTGACTGTCTCATTTGGAATCTGATTGGGGATTGCGGGGACACCGCGCTCCTCCGGCGGCGCGCCGTTCTTTGCCGCAGCCTCCGGGGCGCGCGCAGGTATGGCGCGCGCCGGTGATTGAGGGACAGAGGGAGTTGCGGTTCGCACAGGCAGCTTCCTCGCAGAACCCGCTCTCGGGACAGAGCGAAACAGGTCCTGTATCCTGGGATCACGGTAGACGTGAGCAACCGCAACCAGGAGGATGACGGCGAAGGAGAGCAATATCAGTGCTCGGCGCATACGGGCTCCAGTCGAGATCGGTTCATTCTATCAGCGTGGGCGGAAGGGATTCAAAAGACTTGCGCCATGGTGGATCCGGAGCTATTATTTGCTGCCTTTGCCCTTTGCGGGGTCGTAGTTCAGCTGGTTAGAACGCCGGCCTGTCACGCCGGAGGTCGCGAGTTCGAATCTCGTCGGCCCCGCCATTAAGGTTTCCTGGAGGTGGTCATCAGACCATAAATCGACCATGCTGAGGAAGTTCCTCGCTTTAGCACTCTCCGTCATCCTTGTTCATACTTACGCCGTCGCCCCTCTCAACGCCAGTGCCCAGGCAGGATCAAAGCCGACCCATGTCGAGGAGATACGGTCAAAAGTCGCCGTGGCGGGCGTCAGTTCCGAGAAGGTAGTCGAAGTCAGGCTCAAGGACGGCACCAAACTGAAGGGAAACATCACCAACATTCAGGAAGATTCTTTCGATCTCTCGGTTGTACCGAACGGCGAGAAGAAGAGCATCCTGTACACCGACGTGTCCAAACTCGGG
>JAFNAH010000217.1 GCA_017860075.1 Acidobacteriota bacterium
CCAGACGAAAAAGAAGAAGCAGAGTGCAAGAATGTGCGGATCGACCGGACTCCCGCCGGCGGCGGTCCAGCCCATTGCAGGAGGCAGGGCTCCGGTCACTGCACCGGGAACCGCCGCGAAGGCAGACACTCTCTTAAGGCAGGTGTAGCCGACGTTATAGCAGGCAACGGCGCAGAGCCCGAGCAGCGCAGTCTCCCGGTTGTGGCAGATCCACAGAAGGAGGCATCCTGCCGGGATCAGGCACCCCGCGATGACGAGTGCGGCTGCGGCGGTAACGGCGCCGGCCGGGATGGGGCGCCCTCGCGTACGCTCCATTCGCGCATCGAACTCCCGGTCCTGGAACTGGTTCAGGGCACAAGCGCCCATGGCGAGCAGGAGGACACCCAGGGAGACCGTCAGCAGGCCCGGGTTCAACTTGCGGCAGAAAACGATATAACCGGTTGAGGCCGACAGCGTGGAAAGTGCGGCGATTCGTAACTTCGTGAGATCCGCAAGGGCGCGAAACTGCAATCTGCCCCCACTCAGTTCAGGCTCTTGATGAGGTCGATGACCTGCTTCAAGTCCCCCTCGGCAAGCGGGTTGCGGGGCATCGCAGGCGGATACCCCTTCACCGTCTCCACCATGGGGTCCTGGATGGCCTTTGCCAGGTAGGCGTCGTCCACGACCACCTCACGCTCCGCGCCGCCAGCTTCCTTTACTATGTGCTTCTGGCCGTATAGCCCCCTGAATGTCGGGCCGACCATCGGGCTGCCGTCGATCGAATGGCAGGTCTCGCAGGCCTTCGCTTTGAGAACGGCCACGGCCGGGCTCTCGGATTTGAGCGGAATCACCGCAGCGGCATCTGCCTGTCCGGGGAGGGGCGCATCTTCGCCCCCGAAGTACCACTTCTCAAAATCCGACACGGGCACGACGACTGCTTTCGACAGCATGTTTGCGTGATCTACCCCGCAAATGACGGTGCACATGATGTCGAAGCTTCCCAGTTTTGTCGGTGTGAACCAGGTGTAGTTATCCCTGCCGGGGACGACATCCTCCTTGATCCGGAACGCGGGAATGTAGAAGCCATGAATTACATCGAGCGAATGGAGGTTCATCTTGGCAGGCTTGTTGAGCGCCAGGAACAGCTGTGTGGTCTGTTTCCCGTTCGGGTAGGTGAATGAATAGGCCCATTGGCGGGCCGTGACGTTGATTACCATGGCGTCGCGGGGCACGCTGCGATCGTAGTCGAAGTTGGTCCAGCCGAAATAGAACATGAACAGGAACAGAACCGTCGGCGTAGCGGTCCACACAACTTCGAGCATTGTGTTTCCTTCGATATCCTCACCCCTCGGGTGCCGCTTCCTGTTGTATTTGATGACGAAATACACCATCAGGCTGGTGATAAGGACGAGGAACACCACACACACCGCGGTAATAGCGAGGAAGACCTCATCTACCCTGTCGGCGGCAGTTGACGCTTGCTGGAAAAATGGCATGGCCTCTCACCTGTACGAAATATCAAGGAAGGTCAAACCTATGAACAGGATAAGGACGCCCAGCACCATGAAGACCATGGCCTTCAGGAACGGCCTTTCGTACTTCAGGTGCATGAAATAGAAAAACACCAGTCCCGCTTTGAGAGGGGTGAGTGTGAGCAGCGCCGCCACGGAAAGTGCTTCGTGGAAAGCCGTGCTGACGAAGACCAGGACGGCGGTGAGAATCAGCAACAGCAGCCAGACCTTCACCAGGGTCCGGTAAGGAACTACGTGGCCCTGCTCTTCCGCATGTTCCATTGGTGCTCCATCAAGCTGCGAGATACAAAAGGGGCAGGAGGAAGATCCAGATAACATCCACCAGGTGCCAGTAAAGACCGACGTTTTCCAGTTTGTTGAAGTCGGTACCGGTGATCTTGTCCCGCCTGACGAAATCCAGTGTGATCAACAACGCGATGATACCTGCCAGAACGTGCAGGCCGTGCAGCCCGGTCATGCTGTAGTAAAGCCCGTAGAAGATCTTCTCTCCGTTAGGCATCTTCAGCAGTTCCGGGCCGTTGGGGTAAATGCCATGCCGGATCTCGGCGCTCCACTCTATGTACTTGTTCGCCAGGAACATGAGCGCGAAGACGATCGTAACTCCCAGGCAGGCCAAGGTCAGCTTCTTATTGCCTTTTTGGATGGCCGTGATCGCTACAGCAACCGTCAGGCTGCTGGTGAGCAATATGACGGTGTTTGCGACCCCGATGATGACATTGAGATGTTTCCCGCCGTTGTGAAAGTCGATCGGGTACATCGACCGGTAGATCGAGTAGAGGAGGAAGAGACCGCCGAAAAGGAGGATTTCGGTGAACAGGAACAGCCACATCCCGAACTTGGCTCCCTGGTAATCCTTGTGAACAGGATGTGCATGGGCCGGGGCGGTGCTCATTGTGCGGTCTCCGGGTTGAAAATATACGGCCGATCCTTGATCACGGGGATTTCCTCGAAGTTCTCCAGCGGCGGTGGCGACGGGGTGTGCCACTCGAGCGTAACACCTCCCCATGGATTGGATTCGGCTTTCTTCCCTTTGAAGAGCGCGACTACCAGGTTGGCAAAGAAGAGAACAAGCCCGATTGCCATGATGAAGCCGCCGATCGATGCGATCAGGTGACCCGTGCTGTACTGGGGGAGGTGGGTGTAGTAACGACGCGGCATCCCGAGGTAGCCCAGGACCAGCATGCCTCCGTAAAGCATGTTGAAGCCGATGAAGATCGGAAACCATGAAATTGCGGCCACTCTCTCGTTGTACATCTTGCCGAACATCTTTGGAAACCAGTGGAGCAACGCTGCGAAAAAGCCCATGCCGGTGCCGCCGAACATGACGTAGTGAAAATGCCCTACGATCCAGTAGGTGTCATGGAGATGAACGTTCACGTTGAGCGCGCCCTGGATGAGCCCCGTCAGCCCACCGATGGAGAAGAGGAATACGAAAGTCAGAGCGAAAAGCATCGGCGGCTTGACTTCGATGGATCCCTTGTAAAGGGTTGCTGTCCAGTTGAAGACCTTGATTGCGCTCGGGACGGCCACCAGGAAGGTGAAGAGGGAAAACATGAGGTTCGCGGCATTCCCCATGCCGCTGGTGAACATGTGGTGCCCCCACACGAGGGATCCGAGTCCCGCTATACCGATTGAGGAATAGGCGATTGCCCTGTATCCAAAAATCGTCCTGTGAGCGAAAGTGGGGATGACCTCGGTGATAGCGCCCATCGCGGGCAGGATCATGATGTAGACGGCGGGGTGCGAGTAGATCCAGAACAGGTGCTGATACAGCACCGGATCACCGCCTTTGGCCGGGTCAAAAACGCCGATTCCGAAGATGCGCTCGGCGATTACCAGCAGTAATGTGACTCCTATGATCGGGGTCGCAAGTACCTGTACCCAGGCTGTGGCGTAGGTCGCCCAGACAAATAGCGGCATGTGATGCCAGGTCATCCCCGGCGCGCGCATGCGATGGACCGTGGTGATGAAGTTGATGCCCGTGAGGATTGAAGAAAAGCCGAGGAGGAACACACCGAACACCCCCAGCGGGATGTTGGTCCCGGTCCGCAGGCTGAAGGGTACATAGAATGTCCACCCCGCGTCGGGTGGCCCGTCGCCTGTGAAGAGCGATGCAATCACGACCAGCGCTCCGACAATGAAAAAGTACCAGGACATCAGGTTCAGGCGGGGAAAGGATACGTCACGGGCGCCAATCATTATCGGCAGGAAGAAGTTGCCGAATACCGCCGACGCGCCGGGGAGCACGAACATGAAGATCATGATCACGCCGTGCACGGTGAAGAATGCGTTGTAGATGGCCGGCGGGAAGATGTGGTGACTCGTCGAGAGTTGCTCGATTCTCATGAGGACGCCGATGATAACCGCCACAAAGAAGAGGCTGACCATACAGGCAAGGTAGAGGATGCCGATCCTTTTGTGGTCCGTGGAGAGGATCCACGCCAGGATTCCCTTGCGGTCGCCCGATTCCAGGAAGCTTCGGTATGAAGAAGCTTCGCCATGAGCCAGAGTGTTCATGCCGACAACCTCGTCTTTTCTTTATTGCCCCGGAATTTCCCCTTCAGAAGAAACATCACGAACCCCGCCGCAACGACCAGGACGGCTGCGCCTGTCACGCGGGTGATGTTGAGCACATAGCGCCGCCCGTCCGGATCGTAGCTGTAACAGAGCGCCAGGATTCTCGACATGGTGGGATGAACTTCCCCAGCCGCGGCTTCCTGAAGCGCCATCTGGATGTCCGCGGGGAGGAAACTGACGCCGTATATATACCGGCTCACGACGCCTTGTGGCGTGAGTACGATAATTGCGCCGGCATGGGCAAACCCGGAATCAGCCGCGCGGAAATAGAAACCCACGGAGTCAGTTACCGACCTCGTGGCCTGCGCGCTCCCGGTAAGGAAACGCCAGCCTCCTGGCTCAGTGTGTCTGCCAGACCGTTGAGAAGCGGTGTGCAGATCCCCGCGCACCGGAAGTAGTTCAGGGTCAGAATGGTCGGCTTGTCGATCAGTTGGCGCAGGGTAACGTCGTTCCCGTCTTCATCCTTGAGAACACTGTCCAGTGCCGCCTGTGCGCCGAGTCTTTCGTTGATCCCGGCGCCACCCGAAGTGTCGCCCTGGGCCCGGGATTCCCCGGTCCAGCTGAGGGTCGCTGCAATCGCCAGGCTTACGATGAGTCCTGACGCCCATCTCGAATTGCCCATTGTCTATCTCTGTGTCGCTTGTGTTTTCTGTGGTGATACTTTGAGGAGCCCCGCATGCAGCGCCTGCCACTCCGCCGCGCTCAGGGTTGCCGCACTCACCGAGAATCCGTTCGCGGGCGCCTCAGCCAGGATGCCCGCCGCCAGTTCCTTCGGTCCTGCACGCCAGGAGGATGATCCCGCGAGAGTCTCGGCTGCCCGGGACGGGTCGACGACGACGCGCCGGAGCATCTCCGCTTCCGGGCCGTGGTCGTCCGGGGCGACCGCAAGGGGCGGCTGAGAGCTGAACTCCTCCTCCAGTTTTGCCATCGCCATACTCACCGGAATCCTGTTTGGCGTGCGCTCTCCCGGCGCTGCGAGCTCCTTCGACAGCGCCGCTGTAGCCTCCGGGCCGGCTGTGTCATGAGTGAAAGCTCCGAGGGATTGGACGTAATGGGCAAGTGCCATGCGATCCCGCTTCGTCAGGTAGTCGAACGGTGCCATCGACGTTCCCGGGACACCCACGCTCAATGTC
>JAFNAH010000218.1 GCA_017860075.1 Acidobacteriota bacterium
TCCAAGGTGTTGGCCCGCTCCGGCGGATCCTACACTCTTTACGATGCGACGCCCACCGGCGCTGCTTCGAAGAAATCTGTGTCGACTGCCGGACTCATGGTCAACCGCGTGCCGGTCGAGGAATGGAACCAGATCTTCAACGAGGTCTGGCGCCGTTACCGGGACTGGTTCTACGTAGCGAACATGCACGGATATAACTGGGAGGCCCTGCGCGAGCAGTACCGGCCGTGGCTGCAGTATGTCGCCCACCGCTCGGACCTGAATTACCTGATAAGCGAGATGATCTCGGAACTCACCGTGCAGCACACATATGTCGAGGGCGGCGATTTCATGATTCCTCCCCGACCGACCGTCGCGCTGCCGGGCGCACGCTTCGAACTCGACCGGCAGACAGGCCGCTATCGCATCACCAGGATATTTGCCGGGCAGAACGAAGAGGAAATCTACCGGGCGCCCCTGACCGAGATCGGCGTCGACGTTTCTGTGGGCGACTACCTGCTGGCCGTCGACGGCGTTGAGCTCAGGGCGGACGAAGACCCGTACCTGCAGTTGCGCAACAAGGCGGACCGGCCGGTGCAGCTCACGGTCAACTCGAAGCCGGCCATGGAAGGGGCCCGCACGGTTTCCTACTCCCCGATCACAAGCGAAAGCAACCTGATCTACCTCGATTGGATTACAGGGAACCGCGACCGGGTGACGAAGCTCTCAAACGGGCGTGTCGGGTATATCCATGTGCCTGATATGGGAGCCGAGGGCATCTACGAGTTCATAAAGTGGTACTACGGCCAGATACGCAAGGAGGGTCTTGTGGTCGACGTCCGCGCCAACGGCGGAGGCAATGTTTCGCGGATGCTGATCGAGCGTCTGTCGCGCGCATGGCTCGGCCTCAACTACGGGCGGACCGATGACCAGGCCGACACGTACCCTGACGGCGTGTTCATAGGACCGCAGATCTCGATACTCAACGAGAACTCCGCGTCGGACGGCGACATATTCCCGGCCATGTTCCGCGAGGCCGGCCTCGGCCCGCTCGTTGGGCGAAGGTCGTGGGGCGGCGTAGTGGGCATATCGGGCCGCGGACCGTTGATTGACGGAGGTACGATCTACGTGCCCGAGTCGGGATTCGCCAACAAGAAGGGACAGTGGATCATCGAGGGCTACGGGGTGGACCCCGATATCGATGTGCAGAACGATCCCAAGGATGTAATCGCTGGAAAAGATACCCAGCTTGAACGGGCAGTCGCCGAGTTGATGAAGAAGCTCGACGCGAATCCAGTGAAGCTCCCGCCAAAGCCCGCCGGTCCGGTCAAGACCGAGAAGTAACCGGCTGCCAGGCCTCCGGAATTTGGATTTTGAATCCCGGAGGCCCGGCGGACAAAAATCGGATCTCGAGATTTGTGTAGCCGCAGGTCGGACCTTCAAGCTCAGCCATCAGGTCGAACGCTGACAGATGTTCCCGGGATTCGCACCCCGGGCTTTTCTGTTCGGGAGATCCGAGGTTGACACAGCGCCTCGCTGTCGGAATCGGAATCGGGGTCGCAATCGGCGTCGACGTTCGAAATCGATAGCGACATCGATTCCGATCCCGATCCCGAAGATCTTCCTCAACACTGCCGCGAAGGGGTGGGTCGGATCAGCCAGGGAGCAACCCCCGGGGAATGCTGCGTGCTCGGCGTCGCTGCGGTGATGCCGGGCATTTCCCTCCGTCGAAACTCTGGCGCCTTTGTCAAATATCTGGTAAAAGTCGACCTGCTATCGCACGTGCGTTTTGCTCAACGACAATGTTTCTGAGAATGTGAGATTCCTATGACCTGGGCTCTCGTCGCGGTTTTTGCCGTTGTCATCGCGGTATTTGCATATGAGTATCGCCTCCGCCGCCCCGACTGCATCGTTCTTTGCGAGACAAGGACCGGGCTCGGCGTGCGCCGGGGGCCTTTCTACCCACGGCACTTCAGCCTCCCGATCAGGCGCACGCCTCACTCGCTGCTGCTGACCGTGGACGCGACCGCAGCGGGCAACCTGGACATCCGTGTCAAGCTGGTCGGTACAGTAGCCCCCTCGCTGGAGAACCTCCCGGCGCTCATTCGGGTCGGCGGCTGGCAGACTGCCGCCGTGGCAAAGGCAGCTGAGGAACTGCAGGTGCTGCTGCAGGGATTCGTCAAGGAGTTCACCGAGACGCACGAGATCCACAACCTTTCGTCTCAGAACATCCTCGACCACCTCAACGAGCGTATAGTCATCAGCGGGAGCAAGCTTGGCCTGGAGGTCATCTCGCTCGCCATTCAGTCGTTCGAGCCGGTCGATCCGCAGATTGCCGAAGCCCTGCGCCAGCAGGAACACGCCCGGATCCTCGAGCAGACTGAACAGGTCAGCCACCAGGCGCGCATCAACGCCGCCAGGGCGAAGTTCAAGGCCGACGAGGAGATCGCCGTCCTGGAGCACGAACTTGGGCTGAAGAAGGCCGACCTGCACAAGACGCAGCTTCAGCAGGAATCGGCGCTCGCCCGGCAGCGCCTCCAGGACGAGCTTCAGCGCAACCGCATGCGTCTCCAGTTCGAGAAGGAAGAGCTGGAGCTGCTCAAGAACAACCCGGAACTGCTCATGCTCACGCCGCAGGCGGCACGCCTCGCCGAGGCAAGCCAGAGCCTGAAGAATGCGCGCACCATCGTCTCGCTGTCGTCGCAGGACCTCCCGCAAGGGTCCGAGCTGCTCGGCATTTTCCGGGGCCTTCTGCAGAAGGCGCTGGATGGCTGCAGGGAGCAGAAGGAGAGAAACACCACCTCCTAGGCGGATGTGCTCGACCGTCTCTCAGGTGCTTCTGCATTCAACGTTTTTTCTCTGACGCGAGTTCATGGACCATCACTCTGCTGATCCGCTGCGCCTTTTCCGGCTGAAGCCGCTCCGTTCGGCCCGCGTGTCGGAAATCAGCGAATCGACGGCCGCATCAGGAGTGGCCCCGGCGGAACGCGTCAATTTCCACATCGGCAACCCGCTGCAGGATCCGCGCCTCTCCTCCGCTTACCTCAGGATCGTGCTGGGGATCGATGTGCGGCGTGAGGAGCTGAGTGAATCCTCCCCGGACCTGCTTCTTCAGCACCTCGGCTGGTCCGGAGCCGACAGGCACCTGCTCGATTTTCTCACGGCGCTGATCCGGAAGAGCGGCCCCTACCTGCCGCGCGGCGGGTACTCCCGGGGGAACCCTCCTGCGCTGGTTCGGCTGTTCTGCTCCTGGCTGGAGCAGCAGCAGGAAGCGTTGAGCTACGACGACGGCGGGAAATCCGGCCGGCGCGAAATCGTCCTCGCCTCCGGCGGAATTCAGGAATCGCTCAGGATTCTCTTCCATGCGCTCTCTCTGTATTCAGTGATCCGGCCGGCGCGGATCCTCCTTTTCGAGACGCCGCTCGATGATACCCTCCGGTCGTTCGACGGACTCGACTTCGAGGAGATTCCACCCGACGACGGGCAAACTCATCGGTGAGGAGATGCGCCGGGGGCTTCGAGCGACGTGCCTCGCACATCCGCTCTTCTTCATTGAGGCAAACGATGCGCCGAATCACCTGTCGCTGGCGCGCGAGTCGAGGTTGACCCAGCACGTTGTCCGGTTCCTCACACCGGCGATCTTCTCGCCCCGGCTCCGACACCTCTCGACGGTTTTCGTCGCGGGAAACGCCGATCTCCTGAGCGTGTTCGAGTCGGTGCACTTCCAGCTCAAGGGATCACCGTCTGCCTCGGAAGTGGAATTCCTCTCCTTTCTCATCGAGCAGCGACTCGCCTCGGAGAACGTCCCGGCCGCAAAGCCCGACGTGGAGCGCACGCCTTCCTTCGAAGGTCTCGGCCTCGGCATGACCGCCGAAGCGAAGATACCCAAGTATGCCCTCGCAGCCGAGCAAAGGCTGGCGAGCCTGATCGATGCCGGGGGCGAAGCCGTCGGGCGGGCGCTCGACAGGTTCTCCGGCAAAGCCGACCGCCTTGTGCGGCACCTGCGGCGACCGTTGTACGGCGCCGCCTTCGACGAAACGGCGCTGATGGATGCAAGGGAATTCACCTCGGAGTTTGTCCGCCATGTCGATTCCCCGGAGTGGCACGAGGGCTTGTTGAGAAGCTACCTGAGCGTCTTCGTCAAGCACAACCCGCAGTACCGTCTTTCGGACTGCACCGTGGTGAGCGGTTCGTCGCGCACCGCGCTCGGGTTGCTGGGCTTCCACTGCGGCATTACCGAAGTGGTCGTTCCCGATCTCAGTTGGTCCTACGAGCACTGTTTCCCCGAGATTCACGCCGTCCCGCTTACCCCCGGGCTCGAACTGGATGTCGACGCGATCGTCGGCGCGGTCGACTCGAAGATCGCGGCGGATTCCACCTGGATCCGGAGAGGGGCGGTCGTGTTGAACAATCCGCACAATGCCACCGGGCGGGTGTTCGACGAAGACTCGGTGCGGAGGCTCCTGTGCCGGCTGCTCGAACGCGGGATTTTTGTCATCGATGACCTGTCCTATCAGAAGGTGGTGCCGCACGACGATCTGCCGGAGATCAGGACAATCCGCCAGCTTGCCGACGAGCTCGTCTATCTCGGCGCCGTGACCGACGAGCAGGCCGGGCGTGTCATCACCGTTCACTCGATGTCGAAGACCGACTGCCTCGCGGGCGCGAGGCTCGCGGTCGTGGAAATTCGCGAACGCCGGGTCCTGTCCCGTTTCAGGTGCATAAACGACCTGATCCGGCCAAATGTGGCGGCCGTCGCCATCAGCTACCTCCTGTACCGCCAGGATGTCGAATCCGTGCGCGCCTACTGGCGGCTGCGCAACAAGCTGTTCGAAGAGCGCACGCACGCCCTGCTCGAGGCTGTGGCCAACCTGCCGCATGAGCGGAATCCGTTCGGCATCAGCATCCTGCCTCCGACGGGCAGCATGTACCCGTTGCTGTCGATCCGCCTGCTTCCACCGGGGCTTTCCCTGGACTGGCTGGCCTCCGGCCTTGCCCGGCAGGGGATTGGGATGCTGCCGCTCGCCACCTTCGCCCGGACCGAGGAGGGATATGAAACGGCGAGAAGGACCTTCCGTCTGACACTCGGTGGGACAGACGGCGCCGACGTGCTGGCAAACAAGACCCGCCGCGTGCTCATCGACCTCAACCGCATCGTCGCAGAGGAATCGGCGAACTACAATCGCAGGACGCCGGCGTGCAGGCCCGTCGTACCCGACGAACAGCACTCCGCTTTTCTTCAGCTGCGCTGGAAGGTGATTGAGCAGCAGCTGGATCGGCTCTGCGGAGAGAACGGGCGAATGAAGCACCTTTTCGCGAGCCACGGCTACCGCTTGCGCCTGTTTGATCGAGCCGCGGTCGCAGCCGGACTTGTCCGGGCGACAGGAGCGGACGACGGCCGGATGCTGGCCAGGTTGCTCGAGAAGGAATTCTACAAGGACGACCTCGAGCGCCGCAGGTCCATGTTCCAGCGCCGTCTCTCCGATCGCACCGTGCACCCGACGCAGATGTATTCCATCAGGGCCGAGCAGATATTCGAGCGCATCATCCCGGCGCTGATTCGTGGATCTGCGGTGCCGGACACCGCGGTCGCCGAAGCCGCGGACGAACTGGCGCGCGAGCACCTCGGGCTCAACGTGAGTATCACGTCGGGCGAGGAGGCCGGCGAAATCCTTCTCGACCTCGACTCGCTCATCGCCGCGGAGCAGTTCTCGCAGCTTTCCACCGATTCCCCAGTGCAATCCTTCCTCTCCTTCTGGGGGGATTGGGATGGAAGCAATCGGCCGTCCGGACAGGGGCATCTGCTCGCGGCTTCGGTGGTCATGGAAAACGTGAACCGGATGGTGCGCATCATGAACCTGCTGCAGCGGACGGGAGGCGCGCCCGGCGCCGACCCGGCATTGCTCGTCGAACTGCAGCAACTGCCACAGCGCAACCGGCGCTTCACCCGCCTGCTCGACGACATTACGCTGCTCACGCACCAGCTGGAAAAGCGCTACCGGGGTATCCTGCCGTTTTCGGTTCAGCCAAAAGCTGCCCGCCGCGTCGGCATGACGCTCCACATCACATCCGACCCGCTCAAGGCCCTCTGGCAGCACAACGACCGGCTCGAAAGGAAGATGCTCGAGTTGCGCGGCCGGCGGCGCGAGATGCTGGAGTACTATTTCGCGCTCAACAGGAGACTGCGGAAGCAGCTGCACGCCCTGATCCCCGTGATCTGCGACCGGCGTGAACACGGCGGACTCCTGCTCGAGGCTTCGCTTTACCGCGACCTGCTGCAGCGGGTCATAGTCACTCCGCGCATCCAGCAGAGTCAGATCACCGCGAAGGACCAGTTCGCAATCGACACCACGGCGCACAACCTGTTTGAGATCAACGCAATCGGCGGGTTGTACGGCAACCCGGGATTCGTCCTGGGCCTGCAGGTGAGCCTCTCATCGAAGCCTGAGGCGCTCATCTCGCTGGATCGGAAACTGGCGGCGCAGCGCGACCGCATGCAACGGGCGCATCCCGGTGTCGCCCTGCCCTCCATCTGGCTGATTCCTCTTTTTGAGGACTTGGAATCGGTAGGTAGCGTTCCCGGCTATCTGGGCAGGCTCTGGGATCATGCCCTGCAGAGCCGGCGCGCCGGGCAGGACGCGAAGGACAGATTCGCGGAAATGGTGCCGGAGATCTTCATCGCCGGGTCCGACCTGTGTCAGCAGATCGGCCAGCCGCCTGGTGCGTCGCTTTACAGGCAGGCAAAGCGGGATGTGATGCTCTGGCTGGCGGAACACGGGCTCGCCGAGAGAGTGCGGATGAAGCTGGGCAGCGGTGAGCCGATGCAGCGGCAAGGCGGATACTACTCCCCGGTAGCGGGGGAACCCGCCTTCAGCCGCTCCGCCGACGCGCAGCGGAGATTCAACGCCTGCCTGCCGGCAGCGGCGCGCCAGAGCACCCGCTACGCCGTGACTCCGCTGCTGGGGATCTTCTCGGGCGGCGATCTGCGTACGTTCCAGAGCAACCTTGCCGAGCAGTTGCGATTCCTGCCTGTGCAGGAGCTGGCGAGCGTCCTGCACCATGTGGGGGAGGCTCAATCGCATCACAGGGGCAGCCTGATCCGGGCGGTGGAATCGCTTTCCGAGAGCCGCCTCCAGCTGAAGGAGCGCAGGACGCAGGAGCTGGAGAGACTCACGTTCGGTGCCAGGGAGCCTCTCTACAGCGAGTTCCTGCCTGTGCTGACGGAGTGCTTCAGGCAGATTCTATACGGCCGCGAGGAAGATGTGGTCGGACTCCACATCATCTCGTACTTCATCGCCCGCTCCATGCCCCAGTTGCGGGACCGGCCGACCAACAGGAGGAGCCTCGGGGCCGGAGCCGAACGGGGCCAGAGGATTCTTGCAGGCATCGCCGAGACGATCCCGCTCGCGCGCCAGGGAAGCCTCCTGCGCGCAATTGCCCACAACCAGGCGCAGACAGCCGTGCTCGGTGTCAACCAGCTCACCACCGGGCTCTTCCGGGCACTCGACCGTTATACCCAGAAGGCGTTCGCCGATGGTGAGAAGTTCACGATGCTCACGGAACGGCTGCTCCCGTATCTCCCCGTCTACGAGATTCTCAATTCATTGCGCCTGTACCGGGAGCCGGGCGACGAATACGTGAGGCGCATCGAACCGGCCCTGCCCGCCGGCAATTCGGCCTTCGTGGCCCTGCGTGAAGACAGCGACGCCATGCGCACTTTCCTGCCGCTCATGCAGCAGGAACTTCTGCGCAGGCATGGCGTCGACGTGGGAGACTTCTTCGTCGAAGGCAGGATCATCCGGAACCTGCAGCCCACCCTCAGGCCCGACCTTGCCGTGTTGCTCCAGCCAGACCTGTTCAATACGAACTTCGAAGAGATGCTGGTCGGCGTCACGGGGAAGGTCTCGGAGGAGTGGCAGGCGGAAGTCCGTCGGCTGCTGCGCCTCCCGGATGAGATTCAGGCCTGGCGCAAACGGATCTGGGAGATACTGGAGGAGTCTGTGTTCCAGCGGGTGCAGAGCTTCACCGAACTGGCCGCCGGCCTGCACTCTCTCTCCACGGGACAGTCCGTCGGTCCTGCGCCGGCCGTTGCCCGCACTGCCCGCCTGTCTCCCGTGATGGCCGGGTTTCTCCGCACGGCACGCGCCGATGACGAGATGCGACGTTTTCTCGTCGGTGCCATCGAGTATCTTTCGGCGATGTCGGAGGGAAGCGTCGAGGTGCCGGTGAGCATCGTGCGCGCGATGAACGAGGTCGAACGGATCGCGCAGATCGAGGAGGATGTACTGCCTCCGGGGAAACGGGACCTTCTGCGCTTCTACTCGCTGCAGATTGCCAGGCTCGCCGGCGACAACGGGTAGGTCCGCTCTGTCAGAGCGGACCCGAGGACCTCACGCCTGGCAGCAGGAGGTCATAGGCGAAGCCGGGGCGCGGGCCGAAGTTGTCGGTGCCCTTGTTCCAGATCTCGTTATTGCGCATCTGGAAGCCCCCCGTCACCAGGCTTGCATAGGAGGGGTTGTCGACCGGCATATACGGATTGTTGGAAGCGGTGGTGAAGGATGTTACGGGCAGGCCAAAGTAGAAGATGGAGTCGATGTTGGGGCGGAAATTTTGCGGCGGCCCGAAGTACTCCCAGCGCAGGCCCCAGGTGATGGTCAAGCGCTGAGCGACCCGCCAGTCATCAGGGAATTGGCCTGACGAAACCCGTAATACTCTGGTTGAGCCTGCACCTGTCACGGCGCGTACTCACCCTGCTGTATACTGGCGTTGACCGTCCGTTGAGGCGGGTTTCAAGGGAGGGAGTTCGAACGATGCAGAGACGCGCGTTTTTCGGAACTGTGTTTACCGGACTGGCTGCAGCCTCAACCGCAACGCCTCAGAAGCCCAGGGTCGGGGACCTTCCCATGCGGGCACTCGGAAGGACCGGCCAGAAGATCACGTGCATAGGTATGGGCGGCGCTCGTTTCCATCTGCCCTCGTTCGACGAAGGCGTCTCCCTGGTCCGGCGCGCCTATGACCTGGGCATCAACTACTTCGACATGGCGCGCAGCTACTGGAACGGACGTGCGGAGGAGATATACGGTGCCGCGATTCCTCCGTTCCGCAAGAACATCTTCCTGACCACCAAGAGCGGGATGCGGACGCGCAAAGAGGCCGAAGCGGAGCTCGACCTGTCTCTCAGGACGATGAAAACCGATTACGTCGACCTCTGGCAGATACACGGCGTCAACGAGAAGGAGGACATCGACAGGATATTCGCCCCGGGCGGAGCGATCGAGGCATTCGAAGGCGCCCGCAAAGCCGGCAAGTGTCGATTTATCGGCTTCACAGGCCACGCCGACCCGGAATACAACGTCGAGATGATGCGACGCTACGCCGGCTTCGATACCGCATTGATGCCGCTTCACGTGACCGACGCGATTTACCTGAGCTTTGAAAAGAACGCACTGCCCGTGGCGGTGGAAAGAGGCCTGGGCGTACTCGGGATGAAGATCTTCGGAAACGCCTTCCTTCTGCGCGGATTCAGTGTCCGGGATTGCCTGAGCTACACCCTCAGCCTGCCGGTCCACGCGGTGACGGATTCCACCAGCCCTGAGTTGCGCGATGAATGCCCGGTGTCGGAATCGGAATCGGGGTCGCAATCGAGATCGGGATTCGAGATCGTGATCAGTCGAAGGTCTTCGATATGCAGAACACTCTCGCCGATACCGATACCGACCCCGATTCCGATAGCGATGCCGACGCAAGAGGTCGCTGATGATGGGGGACGCGGAGCATCCGGGCTGGAACGTTGGGCGGGTAAAACCCGGAAAGGGCCGCTCGTGGGAACGGCCCTTTCACTGGAGGGCAGCGAAGTGAACCCTGGCATGGATGCGCTTCGCTTCCTGAAGAGATCGACCTGCCGCCCGGATGACTGAGCCGGGGCAGGGAACCTGCCTAGTACGAGTCCTGAGTCTGGGTGGCCTTTCTCTGCGCCACAATAATGGTCTCGGATCCGCGATTGTTCTGCGCTCTGAGCTCCCTCTCGACCCTGGTGGTGATGAGGCTCGCTCCGGAGGAAGGACCCTCGACCTTATTCAGGAAGTAGGTGTTGGTGTATCGGCTGAAGTGCAGATGCCCGTCAGCCATGCGCCGGTATTCCCAGCCGGAGGGGATCGTGGAGAGCGT
>JAFNAH010000219.1 GCA_017860075.1 Acidobacteriota bacterium
GGGCTGGACTCCGCCAACGACGAAAAGCAGAGTCGCATCCTGCACAGGATTGCCGACCTGACCCGCAAGCTCGGCGTCGCACTCTGGGTCCATGATCACTTCCGGAAGACGATGAGTGGCAAGAAGCGCGGGACGCCAAACCTGAACGACATCAAGGGCACCGGCGGGAAAGTCCAGAACGCGGACGCGTTTCTGCTGATGGACCGTACTGCCTCGCGTTTGCGCATCCAGGGAAGCAGCAAAGACTCCGACAAGCCGATCGGCTTCTATGTCGATATCGCCCCGCAGGGAGCCACTGACCAACCCAAGTTCAAATATGCCGGCACAATCGAAGAATTCGCGGCTTCCGCACGCGACAAGAAGGCGCGGAATATCGAAGCCGTGAGGAAAGCTCTGGAGGAGGCGGGAGGCTGGGCGAAGTGTGAGGCGATGGCGCAGAAGGTAGGGCTGAGTCCATCGACTGTGGGCAGGCACCTCGACAAGCTCATCGAGGAGGGCGTGGCAGAACGACGGGGCAAGGGTAAGAACACGGAATACAGGCTCAAAACCGGCGGATTCTCAGCAGGATTCTCGTCAGAGGAAAAAGCGTCTTGCGCAGAACCGCAATTCGATTGGAATCAATGACTTATTCAACGCAGCACGATTTACTAGTTATTCCAGGGAACACAGTAATGGTCGGCTGGGTGTGCCGATCAAGGTCACACCCAGCCACTGAGCGATTCTTCTCATCACGCAATACACCTATAGGTGACGAGAACGTGCTTTGATTAGAATCGGCGAAAGAAAAAACAGGGTGACTAGGACGTATCGACTAACCAAAGTAGAACAGGAAACCGTGATCCGTTCTAGTGCTGCCGACCAGGAATGGGACGTATGCAAAGCAGACCCGCGCTTCATTCGTTACCTCAAGCGGCAGGGCTACGAGCCGGAGCCGGATTACCAGCTTGGTGATTACCTGTCCTGCAGGGTTCCCTTCAGGAGACTGCGGATCAGGCGACTGGAGGGACTGACGGCTGAACAGAGGGCCAGGTTGGCGATTCGACTGAAAACGGTGCCCAGAAATAGGGGGGCTGCAGCAGTGAAGTCGTGAAGGAAGGCTGGAACATGGGGTCTTGGGCCTCGGCGCTCGGCAGAAGTGACCCAGTGGTGCTCGCTTGAGGTGACCCTGTCTGGGATCGGGATTTGGATCAGCAAGTGGAGGGAGATGCAACATCATCCACGCCGAAGGCGTGCCCGTGGATGCAGTGGGGCTTCGGTGGCGGGTTCAGAGATTCATCGGATATCGCGCGTGTTCGTGAACTCCTCGATTTTCCCCCGCAGGTAGCAGAAGTAATCCCGGCTGACTTTCAGATCCAACACCTCATTGATCACAGCCATGAAGTAATGCAAGGAGCGCACCGGGCCGAGTGGGGGTGCATCTTCAGGCCGGAGCAGACGTCTGGCCGTGGCGAGGACAAAAGCATCCTCAACTGCTGATAGTGGAACCTGTCGGTCATAGAGTTGCCCGGCGAGCCGGCGGTCTTCACTGCGGACATGGCCGGTCGTGCCTGGAGTTGCACGATAGGCGTCCAGGATCCTGCGGACATACTCCTGGCGGCTGATTTCATTCTCTCCCATGTTCTTCTTCCCGGGGTCGAGTGCTTCAACCTTGCGGGTCGCGCAGCGAGCCCCTTGATGCGCACCGTGTGGCAGTAATGGCGCAGCCGGCTCAGCAGTGCGTCGACCATCATTCGATTACCCAGAAAGCTGTGCCATTCGTCATACTCGAGGTTCGTTGTGATGATCGAAGCATGCTGGCGATAGCGTTCTTCCATGAGCTTGAAGAAGATGTTCGACTGCTCGGGCTTGAGATTGAGGTATCCCAGTTCGTCGATCTGCAATACGTCGACGCGAGCGAGGCGTTTGATGAGCTGGCGAGTCGAACGGTCGGCGAGCGACGCGTACATATCGTCGAACAGGTCCTGGGCCCGAACGAACCGGCAGCGGTAACCATTCTCGAGCGCCTTCAGCAGGATTCCACAGCCGAGACCAGTCTTGCCGACGCCGGTGTTGCCGATGAAAACGATGTTCTCGGCTTTGGGGATAAACTCCAGTTCGGCGAAAGCGTGGATCTGCTTGCGGTTGACCCCGGACTGTCGGGCAAAGGGAAAGGTGTTGAGGGACCATCGTTCCGGCAGATTAGCCTGGCGGATGCGCCATTCCAGGGCGGTTTCCTGCCGGGCATGCCACTGGGCCCGGGCCAGGCGCAGGAGAAACTCCGTGTAGGAGACTTCCTGCTTCTCGGCGGCGCGCAGCTGCTCTTCGTAGATTTCCAGAATGCGCTTCAGGCGCAGGTTTTTCAGAAGCTGTTCCAGTTCTTCATTCATCGCCCGGGTCGGTTCCTTTCCAGTCATTGAGGAGGAAGTATTCGCGTGCTATCGCACGCAGGACCATGCGTTCGATGCGGTCCAGGTCGTACAGGCCGTAACGGGAAGCCTCTTCGATGGCCGCCAGCAACGGCTCACGCGGATACTCCCGCACCATGCGCAGCAGTTGGCGCAGGGCAAGCACGACGAGCTTGCGGCTGCGCTGTTTCAGTTCCGCAACGTAGGCCGCCAGCTCGGGGGCGGCCTCGGTGATCGCTTTTTCCTCCGGATGCGGATCGGTTCTCTTGATCCCCTGGCCCCGCGGCGGGCGATGCTCGGCGAGCGTGATCCTCTGTTTTTCGCAATCGACCACCCGCCGGTGCACGACCAGGCCGCGGGCATCAAGCTGAATCTCGATCTTGTCCTTCGTCTCGCGCACCTCGACACGGCGCCCGATCCACGCTGACGGCACCGAGTAGCGGTGGGTCTGAAGCGCCACGTACCCTTCGACGTCGACCAGTCGCTGATGCAGCCGGTAGGGCTCCGGTATCCACGCCGGCAGAGGTTTCAGCCGGGAGCGTTCGACTGCGAACAGCTCCCGCGGAACGGCGCGGATGTGTTTCTTGTAGGTGTTGTTCACCCGGTCACACCAGGCATGAGCCTGGCGGTTCAGGTCCTCCCAATCGGCAAAGGTCCGGCCGGCCAGGAAGTTCCGTTCGATAAAATGGAAGGGCCTCTCCACCCGTCCGGAACGATTCGAATCGCCGATCTCGTGCGCGATGAAACGGAACCCGAGGCGCTCGGCGAAAGCCGCCATCTCCGGCACGGGCACCATCTGACGGCCTGTGCCGCGCAGCACCACGACATGGGTATTGTCGATCATCACGCGCCCAGCCACTCCGCCAAAATAGCGATTAGCGTCCGTAAGAAAGACCTTGCAGTCGAAACGCTGGAAGGCCGGGAAGAACTGGAAGAAAAGCATGCGCGAGTAGCACAACACGGCCGAGGCCGTCTGAACACTGCGCCGACGCCCGCCGATCACCGCCTGATGAGGCGACGTGTCGTGCTGCATCTCCTGGCCGGGCTCGAAGTGATACTGACCCGCAGGATGCTTCGGCGCCTGTCCAATCCCATGTCGGCGGCAGAAGGCCGTCAGCGCCGGATAGGACAGATCGGCTCCTTCCGCCGCCAGCTCCTCATGAACCCGGACCAGGTTGCCGTTGCAGGAGGCATGCAGCTCCAGGATCCGTTCCCGGTAGGTTGCAGCAAGCTCTGAACGGAGGATCGCAGGCACTTCGGCGGATTTCGACCGGATCACTTTCCGGACGGCCAGGCGGGAGATCTGCAGTTCCCTGGCAATCCGCCGTATCTTCATTCCCCGGCTGTGCAGCTCGAGGATCGTCATGCGCTGCCTTTTGCCCAGCATGTGGTTTCTCCTGTTCAATGCGCCGGGCGAGCCGGCTGAGTTCATCCATGGCACGCTGCAGACAGTGGTGCGCGCGGTCCAGATCGACGCCGTCCATCAGGGCAGCCGTCTGCCGCCAGCGCCGGCCAGCTCGTTGAGCGATGGCCGACACCATCTCCAGATCCCGCAGCAACCCGGCTGCAGGAGGATGTGCCTCGGGCCGCTGCTTGCCGATCTCGCGGCGGGCCTTGAGAAACAACGCCGGTTCCTCGAGAATCCGCAACCTCATCCGGGGCGACCCGTCGCGCCAGGCCGTATACAGCTCGCCCGCCTCGCGGCTGGTGAACTGATGCGTGGCGAATGCTCCGGCCATCTGTTCGCAGTCACTGAGATTGGCGCGCGCCACAGGTACGAGGAACTTCATGGCCACGTGAGGGGCGATCTTGCCCTCGCGTACCTTCTGCTGCACCGGGTCGGGAAGGAGTTCGATCAGTGCCAGGCGCCGCGAAACCCAGCTCCTGCTCCGGTCAAACCGCCGGGCCAGTTCGTCGAGGCTGTAGCCGAAGCGCTGTTCGAGTTCCGCCAGCAGCCAGCCCTGCTCCAGGGCGGTTTCGCCTTCCGATGCCCGCAGAGACTGGCCCAGCAGGAGAGCCTCGGCCTCGTCCATTGGCCACACCGTCGCGCGCACGGTGTCACGGCCCAGCCGCCGCAGAGCCCATATCCTCTTGTAACCGTCGATAACCAGGTATCGGTCCGGCGTGTCCCGGACAGCCACGACCACAATCGGTACCTGCTGGCCCGTGGCCGCCAGCGAAGCCAGAAGCCTTCGCTCCCGGTCGAGACGTCGCACCCGCAGGTGCTCAAAACGGAGATCAAGCTGGTGAAACTCAAGATCCATGGTGACTGCCCTCGCCGCAGCACGTTGCCAGCATCCGATGAAGCGCTTACAGTGTCGATGCAGGCGCGTGACACCTTGTCCAGGATTCCAGCGGTTTAACCACGCTCCGACAGGCACTTGCAGATGAAAGCCGGCGCGTGACCGTGGCTGTTCGGAGGAGGAACCTGTCCACGATTTGCCTGGTTATCTGCAAGCAACGCAGTCAGTTGGCGGATCAAGGTAGGCCGTGACCGGTCGAAAGCCTTGTCCACACTTTCGCGGACAACCCTCTGCAGATCAGCAACTTGTGGCCGCAGGCCGGCGCGTGACACATCGACGGAATCTGTTGTTTCTGGCGGTACAGCTGCGGGTCTTCTCTTCTTCCGGCGCCGACGCGAAGAACGTTGGCGCTCCCGTTCGTCGACCCGGTAGTCCTGCAGATTGCGTTCCCGGCGCGCTCGCGCCAGGCGTCGGCGGCGCCGCAGACGGCACGACTCCGAGCAGGTCTTCTGGAACGTGATGGCTGTAACCGAGGGTCGGTATCGGCGCCGGCAGACCGTACATCTCAGCAGGGGTGTCTCAGGCTTTGGCATTCGTCATTTATCGACGATGCCAGACCGCCGTTACATGCACGGCAACATTGTGACGATGATCAGAGCAGGATTACGATGCTGGTGGGTCACTTCTCGAAAGCAGGGATGGGTCTTTTCTGGCTAGCGCCGAAGCCGCCCGGCTCCACGACAGTTCACACACCCTCCAGCCCGAGTTGATCGTTCACCGCATGATGGAGTTTCTGTTTGCACCCCAAGTAGCGTTCAGTAGTTTGTATGGAGCCCTGTGTCGGCGGCCTGATGCTCTACCTGGGGTGCCTCTGCTGTCCATTTTTGCTACCTTGCCTGCACCTCCATCTGCAGTCGGCACTTATGCCCGTTTTTCTGCAAACCGGAACCTGCAAAGCCAGACTCGGCCGTAATGTCTTGTCGTAGTGAGCCTTAAACCCATCACAACAACACTCGATGACGGAAGCACCACCATCGGGTGTCCATTAAATTCTATTCAAAATAGTTATCGTTGCAGTAAAAAGTGCTTGACATTCAATTTTATTTTCATATTATTCAATAGAGTTGAATGGCTAAAGAATCAGAAACCGTATGCAAAGGGAGAAAGAATGAGCAAATTCAAGGCAGTAACGATGATGGCAGCTGTGGTGGTTCTGGCTCTGGGAGCGTTTGGAGTGCAGACTTCTCGAGCGGTTTATCAGGCCAAAGACATAGTGGATACGGCCGTGGCCGCGGGACAGTTCAAGACGCTGGCAGCGGCGCTGACGGCAGCCGGACTGGTG
>JAFNAH010000220.1 GCA_017860075.1 Acidobacteriota bacterium
TCTGATCTCGATGACAACTTCGAGCGTCGAGGACCTGCCCCGAAACATCGAGTTTCTATACAGCAAGAACCGGCTCAACGTGGCCATATCTCGCGCGCGTTGCCTCTCGGTCATTGTCGCCAGCCCCCGCCTGCTCGAGATACCCTGCGAGACGGTCGAACAGATGCAGCTGGTCAATACGCTCTGCTGCGCCAGCGTCTGGGCCCAAGCCTGATTGACCTCGTCGACGTGATCGGCAACTTTGCCGGAGCCGGAATCGGCGTCGGTATCGCTGCCGGTAACGGAAGCTGCTATCAGTCACGAGGCACACTGCCTGATCATGATCTCGAACTCCGATGCCGATCGCGACCCCGATTCCGACCCCGGCATCGAGGACTCGTCTCCATGTTTGAGCTTGCTTTGAGCGTCACAGCGGGGTGGCTGACGTCTGAATCATCTGAAGGTTGCCGGTGGGGCAGCGCCAGATGCACATGCCGCAGGCGACGCACCTGTCCTCGTCGAGTACCACCCTCGCACCGTCCTTGCCGAACGCAAACACTTTGCAGATGTCGTGGCAGATCATGCATCCCTCGCCGCAGCCGCAGCGGTAGCAGCGGGACGCTTCTTCGACAGCCTCCCGGTCGGACAGGACCGGCGTGTATATGTCGAATGTCCGTCTTCGCTTCTGCGCCTCAACCGCTGCCAGGGGGACACGCCACCTCCGTGAATCATTTCCGTGGCGCCGCAGGACTTCCTCGGTGTCCGCCTGCGGCCGCTCGGGCATCGGTTCCAGTACGGCACCTGACTTCCTGAGCCGCCGGTCGATGAAGGCGGCGGCGTTCTTGGCCTCGGCAATCGCCTGGATGACGGTCCCCGCCCCGTGGACGGCATCGCCGCCGGCGAAGACGCCGGGAATTCCTGTAAAGCCGTTCTTCCCGATCAGGATCGTGGCCTCTCCCGGCGCCCGCCGCAATGCTTCCTCGCCTCCCAGCTCAACGGCCTGCCCGATGGCTACTATCACCTGGTCCACCGGCAGGGTGAAATGGGCCTTTTCAACCGGCAGGGGGCGTCGCCTGCCGGAACTGTCGGCCTCACCAAGGACGTGGTTTGCCATCGTGATCGAGGCCACCCTTCCGCGCGTCGTGTTTATCTTCCGCGGGGCCACCAGGTACATGACCTTGACGCCCTCTTCCTCGGCTTCCGTCACTTCCTCGAGGTAGGCAGGCATCTGGTCACGGGTCCGCCGGTAGAGCAGATACACTTCTCCGGCTCCCAGCCGGATCGCGGTGCGGGCGGAATCCACGGCCGTGAATCCCCCCCCGATGACTGCCACACGGTTGCCCACCGCGACTTTTTCACCGAGACGAACCCTCCTCAGGAAATCGAGGGCGGATGTTACCCCCCGGCTCTTCTCCCCCGGTATACCCATCGCCATGCCCTTGCGGGCCCCCACGGCTACGTACACGGCGTCGTGTTTCCGGCGCAGTTCCGCCAGGCTGATCTGCTTGCCCAGCGCACAGTCGAAAAGGAACTCAACGCCCAGGTCCCGCAGGCGGGCGATTTCATAGTCGAGCACGCTTTCCGGGAGCCGGAAGGCCGGGATGGCGTATCGCAGCATTCCTCCGGCTCGCGATTCGGCCTCATAGGCCGTCACACGGTAGCCGGCCTGGGTCAACATCCAGGCTGCCGTCAGGCCGGAAGGTCCGGTTCCGACCACGGCTACGCTCTTCCCGTTGGATGCGGCTGCCGGGGCGGGTGGCTTCCACCGGCGCGCGGCCGCCTTCTCGATCAGGAAGCGCTTCAAGTCCCGGATGCGCAGCGCCTCATCCTTCTGGCCGCGTACGCAGGATTCCTCGCACGGGTGGTCGCAGACGAAGGCGCAGATCGACATCAGGGGATTGCCTGCCGTGAGCAGCTCGTAAGCTTCGCGAAACTCGCCGTCCGCGATCTTGCTGATGTATGCCTGGGCCGGCACCGATGCCGGGCAGGAGTGAACACAAGGCGCCGCCAGGTTGTTGTCTTTCAGACGGGCATGGCCCGCATACAGTGTGACGTCCGGCGCCGCAGTGATTCTCGCCGGAACGACGTTGGTCATTTCGTGCAGGGATGAAGACTTCTGCTGCCGGAACCACTTCTTGAATTCCTTCACCAGGCCGGGCATAAAACCGAAACCGGAGACGAGCGTCTCCGCGCATATCCCAACCAGGTCCGCACCGCAGAGAACCATCTCTGCTGCGCTCTTCCAATCGGTGACGCCACCCGTGCCGGTGATCCTGACATCAGGACCGTTGAGCCGCCTGATCTCATACACATCCCGCAACCCGAGCGGATGCACCCAGGAACTGCACATGCAGTGCATCGACACTTCCTCCTGGAGCAATACCGGCGAGCGGGTTGGATCGTCCAGGTTCACATGGTGAATCGCGAGGCGGTTCGCTGTCGTACCCACGGCGTCTGCGCCCGCCTCGTAACAGGCGCGGGCCACTCTCGCGATGCCGCCACCCTCGGGCGTCAATTTGACGAACAGGGGGATATCGGTCGCCTCCTTGATCGCCCGCACGATCTCCTGCACGGCATCGAGCTGCTGGCCGAGGCTCGCGCCCGTGCGCGGCCCGGAAGTCCGCCCCTCACTCAGCTCCACGTTATAGGACATGTTCGGGCAGCACATGTTGAGTTCGTTGACATGGGCGCCTGCCTCCTCGAACTTCTTCGCCATGTTCACCCAGCCCCCCACTCCCTCCTCCCCGGCATAGGTGATGTTGGAGAAAAGCACTATTTCGCGCGTGGCTTTGCGCCCGGCTTCCATGAGTCGCAGGCCTTGCTCGAAGGTGAGGCGCCGCTCCGTGGTGAAGGAGAGAATGCCGTCCTCCCGGTAGTACGCGTACCGTGGATAGCGGTTGATATAAGGCGTGGGATCAATCGTCAGTTTCAGGCTGGCACCGCCCCAACCGGTCTCTTCTATACGGACCAGCTGTTCGACGCTCATCGTCGTGGGACCGGAGGCGACGTAGAAAGGGTTGCGAAACTTTACGCCGGCAATTTCCACCGGCAGCAGGATGTCGCTTCGTCTGATTCTCATAGGCCAGGCTCAACTTTCCCAGGTTTCAAATTTAAAATTTGAAATTTAAGATTGTTACATCCAGCGCCCGTAGATCGTCCTGCCCGTATCGCTGGACTCATACATCGCGTGAACGATTTCGAGACAGGCTGCGCCGGCCTCACCGTTGACGCCGTAAAACGGATCCTGGTCGAGCCGCGCACAGTCCACGAAGTAGGCCAGCTCAGAAACGTAACCCAGGTTGTAGTACTCATCGACAGCAGGTTTCAGCCAGCCCTTGTTGTGATCCAGCTTCTCGATGGTGTACGAGACACCCTCGGGCGAGTAGAGATCTATACTCGAACTGTGTGTGAGGTCCGCCTTGATAACCCCTCCGGTTCCATAGATCTCTACCTTGTCATCCATGCCGCCCAGCGTGATGTAGTTTCCTTCCACGAATCCGAAGGTGCCGTTTTCGAACCGCAGCATGCCCATGCCGAAGTCTTCGCCGCTGTTCTCCCGGTGCACGAAGTTCTTCTCCAGCCCGCCGGTGATCTTGCCGGTCACTTCGACGACCGGATTGGCACCCTTGCCCACGAGATAGAGGAGGTAGCCCACAGGATGCACCCCGAGATGGAGAAGGCTCCCGCCACCGCAGGTCCGCTTGTCCCTGGCAAACGGAGAGTGAGTGCCGCTGTGCACCTCCTTGGCCTTGATATAAAGGATCTCCCCGATCGCCCCTTCCTTGATCAGGGCATCGATCCGGCGCATCGTCGGGCTGAAGCACCAGTCCTCTGCATAGAAAAGCCTGGTCCGGTTCTTCCTGCATACTTCAATCATCTCCCGGGCATCCGCGACGGTAGTAGCCAGAGGCTTCTCGCAGACAACGTCGATGCCCGCTTCCGAGGCCGCAATCACGGCATCATGGTGGAGGAAATTCGGTATGCAGATCGAGACCAGATCCAGGTCTTCCCGGGCGAACATCTGCCGGTAATCCTGGTAGGTCGCCGGAATGTTCCACTTCCGGGAAATCGGTTCAAGGTTGTCGATGGCCGCGACCGCCGCGAGCCGGACGTGCGGGTTGCGGCTGTAAGAATCGCAGTGGAAGTCAGCCGCAAACTTGGAACCCACGATCCCTATTCGAACGGTGTCCATTGGATTCTCTCCAGTTCTGAAACTTAAGTCTTGCCAATAAGCGCCGGTAATTCAAGGATGTGTTGTCCGGATGAGACAGAGGGAAGCAGGGATCAAGTGACTAAGGGGTGCCATTATGAAACACCTGACCGGTTCAATTGCCATTCTGACCTGTATCATCATCAACAGCTCCAGCGTTCAGGCTGAGCTTCAGGTGTTCGGTTCGTTCGAGGATTCCGC
>JAFNAH010000011.1 GCA_017860075.1 Acidobacteriota bacterium
TCGACCGACCTGAACTGCTCGTCGCGGAATATGTGGACGTTGGCCGGCCAGCTCTCCTCGCAGTACGGAGAGCCGCGCAGGCAGGGGTCGTGATTTCCCGGGGCGATGAAGATCATTGCCGGCGAGCAGTCGGCGAATTGCTGCTTGAGAAATTCGACCGAATCCGGCGTGATGCGATCGTGCTCGAAGAGGTCCCCCGCGATCAGGACGAAGTCGACCGCCTTGCCGCGGGCGTCATCGAGGATCCGGCGGAGAGTCGCGCGAATGGCTTCGCGTTTGCGGTCGCCGAGACGGGAGGGGAAGCCGGCGCCGGCGAGGCTGGTGTCCAGGTGGACGTCGGAAGTGTGAATGAAACGAACAGGAGGCATGCAGGCTTCCGGATCACCAGGACACGTTGATACGGCGCGTCGCCCCGGTCTTTATATCGTCGAGGAGCACATAGCCTTTTTCTTTGCCGAACAGGTAGATATCCCGCGTGAGCTCGACGTCCATCCTGCAGTAGTCCGCGACCTTCTGCCGCAGAGCAGGATCTCCCGAGCGCCACCACTCCACGCTCTGGATGCCTGAGCCGCTCTTGCCCCTGCCAAGGGTTGAGGCGGCGAGCGAGTCCAGCTTAACCCGGAAGCCGAGCTTGTCCCTGAGATGCACCATGAGATCCCTGCTTCTTTCGCCGCGGAGATGCGAGACATCTCCATACGCGCTCAGGACCTGGAAATCAAAGCGTTCCCCGTTGAACGTCACAATCGGGCTGAAGTTACGAGTCTCGTCAAGGAGCCCGGGCACGTCGGCCTCGTACCAGACGCGCATGCCGGCAGCCTCATCCCAGGTGACGACGAGAGCTACCTTGAGCTTGTCTACGGCATTCCACCCCCCGGGCACTTCCTCGCTCAGGTACTGGGTCTCGACGTCCAGCACCATAAACCGGTTCTGGCCGGGCGTGAAATCAAACGACAGGTTTCGCATGTGTACCATCTGCCGGCGCGAATATGCAGGCGGCAGCCCGCAGAGCAGCGCCCGTGGAAGTTTACATCGCGGGGAGAAGGAGCGTCAGTCCTCTTTTACGATAATCAGGTCCCAGGGTGGAAGCGTGAGCGACTGGGCCTTCGCCACCGGTTTACCCGAGAGAATGTCGGTCCCGCCTGCATACGGGTAGTTGAAGGTCTGCGGGCTTCCGGAAAAGTTCATCCAGTAGCGCAGCGTCTTGCCCTGGGCATTGACCCCCTGCTGCGTACGGATCGGCGACGGCAGTTGCTGATCAGGCCCCTCAAGGCCCGCGGCGCGGAGAATATCCCGCACGATCTTCTCCTGGATCTGATCCGAAAGCATGGTCCCTTCGTACGTGACCGTGCCCTTTCCGAACTTGTTCCGCGTTATCGCGGGGTACTTGCCGAAAAAGGCGTGGTCGTACCAGGCCAGCCCTTCTGCCGTATCGGGTACCAGGAACTCAGCCCAGACCGAAGCCGTGTTCGCCTCCCCGGCTTGATAGGGGTCGCTCTTAAGCGGCAGCGGATGCTTCAGGTTCGAGAATTCCTGGTAGGAGAAGCCGCATGCCTTGCGCAGCGGCCCCGGCGCCCGCTCCCAGCGGACGGTCGAGTACTCGTTGCAGAAGCCGCTCTTGAAGGTAAGAAGCACGTGGCCGCCCCGCTCCGCGAAAGCCGCGATCCGCTCGAGCAGGGCGTCGCTTGCGACGTAGAGCGCAGGTACGATCAGGACGTCGTAGCCGTCGAAATCCGGGCTGGCCGGGAACACGAAATCGACGCCTGCATTGAGGCGATAGAGCGTTCGATACAGCTGATGCAGGACTGTCATGTAATCCACTTTGTCGTCGAAGGGCATGAAGCGGATGCCGTCGTACGATTCGGCACTGAACAGAAGCGCCACCTTGTTATTCTTCTTGAGGTTCACCAGCTGCGGGCCGATTCGCTTGAACTCCTGGGCGATCCTGGTGACCTCGCCGTAAGCACGGTTAGGCTCGAGGTCGTGCGAAAGGACTCCCTTCCAGTAGGTCTCCTGTCCGTAATGGAGAGAGTGCCAGTGCCAGTAAGCCACCATGTTGGCGCCGCGCGCGAGGTTGGCGTACGCGCTCAGGCGGAGCTGACCGTCGAACGGCGGCCGCTGTGTCTTGGAGTCCCAGCCGATGGTCTGGGCATTGGTCTCTGTCACGAGGTAGTTGGCCTGCTTGAGCGAGCGGCACATGTCGCCTGAAAGCGCGTTCGCCTCTCCGTTCAGGTCTTCCTGCGTGTCGAAGTACGGATTCACAGCTGCGATATCGAGGCGCTTCGCGATTTCATACTCGTCGATGTTGGTGCGGACGCCGCCCACGAAGTTGTGGGTGATGAACTGATCGGGTCTCTTGTATTCCCCGACGATGCGCGCCTGCCACGCGAGGAAATCCGTGGTGATCTTTCGTTGGAACCGTTCCCATTCGATCTTGTAACCGGGATTAAGAATGCCGTCGCGTGGCGGCAGGTCGTACCAGTCGTTGATGAGCTGACCCCAATACACGAATCCCCAGATCCTGTTCAGAGTCTGGGGCGTCTGGAACTTGTTCTTGAGGTACTCGACGAACGCGGTCTGAACGCTCTCCCCGGCGGTTTCGTAGGAACTGGTTTCGTTGTCGACCTGGAAGCCGATCACGGCGGGGTGGTCCTTGAAGTGGGAGACAACCTTCCGAATGATCCGTTCGGCATAAAACAGGTAGGCCGGGTTTGTGATATCCATGTTCTGCCTGATGCCGTAGTAACTCTTGACCCCGCCCAGGCGCGTTACGAGGATCTCAGGGTGCTTCTTGTAGAGCCAGGGTGGAATGGAATAGGTCGGCGTCCCGAGGATCACCTTGATTCCGCCCTGGTGGAGGCGGTCCAGGATGCGCTGCATCCAGTCGAAAGAGAATTCGCCGTCGCGCGGCTCCCAACTGCTCCACGTCGATTCCCCCAGGCGCACAACCGAGAGTCCGGCCTTCTGCATGAGCTGGACATCCTGCTCGAGCCGCTCGTAGGGCATGTATTCGTGGTAGTAGGAGGCCCCGTAAAGAATGGTGTCCATTTTCGGCGGTTGGGCCAGGGCAAGCGCGGGGAAGAGCATCAGTCCGATCAGCGGCAGGTGCCTGGGAGTCATGTGGATCCTCCTTAATGAGAGGCCCGGCCTGTCAGACCGGAGCCGTCGAAACCGAAGTGCTTGGTCAGCGGCGATCCGGCTTGACCGACGGACCGTGCTTCGGGCGGAAGCGATGGATGTAGAGAGCGCCGAGAAGAGACAGTAATGCACCCCACCAGATCCCGGCGTGCAGCTTTGCCAGCACCACGGGTTGTGCAGGCGGCGAGTACAGTTCGTAGATCCCGGCGCCGAAGATGAGGACCCCGTACGTCAGCAGCATCGCTCCAATGAAGAACCAGATCGAGATGAAATGGGTTCTGTCAGACATCGATTTCACCAGAAAATGATATTGAGGATGAAGAAGACCGTAGCGACAACCGCGGCCCAGAATATAGGCCTCTTCCAAAGCGGCAGGTGGCCTTCCGACGGCACCTCAGTGAGTCCGTAAACCAGGCCCGCGAGCTCCTTGTCCGGCTTTGGCCGGGTGAGCAGGCTGACGACAACCGTGACGACGACGCAGACAACCCAGGACCAGAGGCCTCGATACATGTTTTCGGCCATGTCCTTGGCGTTGCTCGAAAGCGCGATGTAGGCGAGCGCTCCCTTGTCCACCTTGACCCAGGCCCACATGCCGATCGAAGAGACGGTACCGGCGAGCAGCCCCCAGAACCCGCCCGCCGGTGTGATTCTCCTGAACAACATACCGAGGAGGACGGTACCGAAGAGAGGGGCGATGAAGAAACTGAACAACGCCTGCACGTAATCCATAATGCTCTTGAACTGCATCACCAGGTAGGCCGTGCCGATGCTGACGAGCACGCCAAGGATGGTGCACCACCGGCCGACCTTTACCAGGTGCTCATCGCGCGGCTGCCTACGCTTCAGCAGCGGGCGATAGATATCGTAGGTCCAGACGGTGGCGAACGCGCTCACGTTGCCTGCCATGCCCGACATGAAGCCGGCGATCAAGGCTGTAATGCCGAGGCCAAGCAACCCGGGGCCGCAGTAGCGCGCCAGCATCAGCGGGAGGACTTCGTTGTAGCTGTGCGCTCCGGTGGCCACCGCCTCGCCCTCGCCGACGAGCTTCATTGGAAGGACCGCCAGGGCGAGCAAGCCCGGGAGGATGACGATAAACGGGACCATCATCTTGAACGCCGACCCGATGATCGGGGCGAGCTTGGCGGAGCGCAGATCTCTTGCGGAAAGGACACGCTGAACCACCAGGAAATCGGTGGTCCAGTAGCCGAACGAAATTACCCAACCCAGCCCGAAGACGATGCCGGTCCAGTGAATACCCATCGGGTTGTCGGTGAACGAACCCATGGTCCGCCACAGGTGTGTGTAGTCCCCTCCGGGGAGATTCTTCTGGATGCGTGCGACCATACCGTCCCAGCCTCCTGTCTCTATGAGCCCGAGGATGGGGATGAGCAGGGCGCCCGCCCAGATCAGGATGAACTGCAGCACCTCGTTGAAGATGGCGGAGAGCAACCCTCCCAGAGCCACGTAGACCGCGACGGTGAGCGAAGAGACCCAGATGCTGAAATTGATGTCCCAGCCGAGGACGACCTTCAAAACCAGCGCCATCGAATACATGTTGATGCCGCTCATCAGGACCGTCATGAAACCGAACGAGATCGCCGACAGCGCGCGCGCCGATTCGCCGTAGCGCAAATGCAGGTAACCCGGCACCGAGTGGGTCTTGCAGATGTAGTAGAACGGCATCATCACGACACCGAGAAACAGCATCGCCGGGATCGCCCCGATCCAGTACCAGTGAGTCGCCAGGATCCCGTACTGGTAGGCCGCGGCCGCCCAGCCCATCAGCTCGAGCGAGCCCAGGTTCGCGGCGAGAAAACTGAGGCCCGCGATCCAGGCCGTCATTTCGCGGCCGGCCATGAAAAAGTCTTCCGAGGTCTTTGCGTACCGCTTGAGGTAGAAGCCGATTCCAAGCACAAGGCCGAAATAGATGACGATGATGATGAGGTCGACCGGGCTCAAGGAGAGAAGCCGCGACGGTGTCGCCTGGAGGAGAACTGGATGCTGGAACAGAGAGTTGACCATGCGCCGATCCTATTGAAAGCGGGTTCACCAACCGGCGTCCCACGGAAAACAAAACCGATTGCGGCCCCTGTGGATGAAACGCACCCGGCACCTGCCGGACCTGTGACCGGGCTATTTTACACGCCGGCTCGGGTAAGACAATCGCGCTGCGGAGCGGAACCGTGCGGGTGCGTCACCGATGCAGGCAGGGACACTTCTACCCTTCCCGTCAAGTGATTTCGGTTCGAACGGAAAACACACAGGCGCCTCCCCGGACGTGCCGCCCGGAAGGGTGCCTTGCTGCTGCAACTATCAGCGCCGGAATTCAGATCAGGAAATCTTCTTCCCGCCGAGCGCGCCCTCGAGCTCCTTCTGGGTCTCCCAGACCTGGCGCAGCGTCGTCTGTGCGAGGAACTTGGCGTCCTGGTATTCCCCGCCATCCAGCTTGGTCTTGACCTGGGACAGTTTCTGGTCGATCTCCTTGCAGCTGTCTTCAAACGTCTGCTTCTTGGCTGCCGGGAGCTTTCCTTTCTCCAGGGCGTCCCTGAGAGCTTTGCACCTCAGCTCTGCGGTCTTGTGAAGACCCTCGATCTCCCTGATCGCATCCTCACGCTTACCCGTGGCGATGTCCGCAGCTTTTCGGAAGCGGGTCTGGGCCTTGAGCAGCAGCGTGGTGGCCTCACCGTAGCTCTTGCCTTCGAGTTTCAACTGAGCCTGGTCCCAGGCTTGTTTTGCGGCACTCCAGTCCTCAGGAGCGAAAAACTCGGCGTGCTGCTCCTGCGCCTTCTTCATCGCTTCTTCGGCCCGCGCGATCTGGTCATCAGGCCTGGTGCTGCAGCCCGCGAACAGGAGCATGAGCGTAAGGGTCAGGAAGAGGGAAATAATGAAAGATCGTTTCATACTGGCCTCCGCGGATCCCGTCTGGGAGGGCGACATCGTAAGTACTTGTGCCCATTACCAACCGGGATGGCCCGAATAAATACTTACAAACACGAAACGAATTTCGCCATCTTATACCACTGTCTGGCGTCGAACAGGCAAGGAAAAAACACCTTGATAAGGCAGGTCGAATTGACGGATTTCAATCGGCGCGGAAACGGGGGATCGGGCGTCCTTCGCCGAGGCCCTGCGGGGGATTTCCGGAATATCATGTCGGTGTTCCGGGATTAAAAGATCGAGGGGCGCCACGCATTACGGATTCCAGGACGAGAGCGATGATAATGACGGCCCCCCCGGCTATGGTCCAACTGCCCGGTCTTTCGCCGTTTCCCAGCCAGACCCACAGCGGATTGAGCAGCGGCTCGACGAGGCCGAGCAGAATGGCCCGCAGCGCCGTAACGTGGCGCAGCCCACGGGAGAAGAACACGTAAGCGACGCCGATCTGAAACGAGCCAAGCAGCGCAAGTACGAGCCAATCCCGCGCTCCGATCGAAGGCAAGCCGGAGGCCATCCAGGGCGAGCACATCAATGCGCACAGTGCGTTCCCGAACAAGACGGCGGTCAGGGACGAAGATCCCGCGCCACGCCGACCCTCGTGCCTCAGACCGAGCACCATACACGCCATTGTGAGTCCACTCGCCACGGCGAGGGCCATGCCGAGCGTGCCGCGGGGTGTGAGTTCGTCGAGGAAAAAGAGAGTCAGGCCAACCAGGCATCCGGCCGCGATGCCATAGTCCCTCGCTCCGGGCCGTTCGCGAAGCACGGGGTAGGAGAGCACCATCACCCACAATGGTGATGTGTACTGAAGCAGGATGGCGTTCGCTGCCGTAGTGAGACGGGTGGCCGAGACGAACAAGATCAGCGTGAGGGCATAGAACAGCGCGGTGAGCGATATCGCGGGATGCCTGAGCCTTGATATCCCCGCGTCCCGCCACCCTGCGGCAAGCATGAGGACCGGCAAAGCGAAGATGGACCGCCATCCAGCCGTCGTCAGCGGTGAGAGTGCCAGGCTCTTGATGCCAAGCCCTCCCGTGCTCCATAGAACCGCGGCGGCCAGGACGAACGCCGCGCCCCGCCAACTACCTCCAGTCCTGCTCACAACCACCTCCGTCCCCCCTGCGAATGATCGGTCCGGCGGGCCAGTGAAGCTGTGAAGAGACAGAGGGCCCCACCGCAGAGACGCAGAGTCAGCAGGGATAAATAATTGATTCTAAATCATATAGATGCCACTCTCTGCGTTCTTTGCGCCTCTGCGGTTTATTCTTCACGCTTTCTCCGAACCGCGGCGGCAGCAAGGTCCGATCAGACAGACGGGACCTGATTCCGGCACGCGCTTACGCAGCACGGCCGAAAGTCCGTGATTATAGGTTCTGTTTCCGGTTTTTGCTGCCGAAAAGACTCTCTGGCAGCCGTGCCTCCGGGTGAGGTTGGCTTTGCATGGCACGGTTCGGAGAAGGAAATGAAGCAGAATGCTCCTGGGTCTCGCGGGCGCAGCCTGGACCTTACAACCGCGCAGCGCATCCTCCAGCATGCGGGCAGGTTGGACAGCATACGCGCCAGCCTCGATCCCGACGAACAACTCCAGAACCTGATCGATGCCCTGTGCGACCTGTCGGTGCACGACGGGCTCACCGGGCTCGTCAACGCTTCGTTCTTCCATGCGGCGCTGGTCACGGAGATGGATCGCAGCTCGCGTACGGGCCGCTCCTGCGGGCTGCTCGTCGTCGACATCGACCACTTCAAGAAGGTCAACGATACCTATGGCCACCAGATCGGCGACTACGCGATCCAGACGGTCGCACGCCTGATGCAGCAGTCGCTGCGAGGGATGGACACCGCCGCCCGCATCGGGGGGGAGGAGTTTGCCGTCATTCTGCCGGAGTGCTCCCCGGAGGCGGCGTTGCAGGCAGCAAGGCGAGTCCATGGGACCTTGAACCCGTTCGTGGTTTCCTGCGCTCAGGCTACGATCACGCTGACTTCGAGTGCAGGCCTGGTCTGGACCGACCTGGCACGGGCAGAGAGCGCGCGCGAACTGCTGGCGCGCGCCGACCAACAAATGTACCGGGCGAAGAGGCTCGGCAGGCAACAGCTCTGCCATCCGCCGATCCGGTCGACCGAGGTCAGCTCGGACGAGAAGGTCCTCCTGTTTTTTCCCGCGGAAGGAGAGTCTGGCGATGACAACTGAACTCAAGGCCCGCCGCTATGCGATCATCAGCGGCAAAGGGGGCGTCGGCAAGTCGGTCATTGCGGCGAATCTGGCCGCGGGGCTGGCCGCAAACGGCCGGCGCGTTCTTCTGATAGACGCCGACCTGGGCCTGGCAAACCTCGACGTCATCCTGGGGCTATACCCGTCTCACACGCTCCACGACGTGCTGATCGGCACCTGCGCAGCAGAGGATGCCATGCTCCACGCGCATGGCGGGTTCGACCTTCTCCCGGCGGGCTCGGGATTGCAGGACGATGCAGCCCTGACGGGACCGATGGCGCAAGCCCTGGAGAGAATTCTGGCGACGCTCGATGCCAGGTATGATGCGATCCTTTTCGATGCCGGGGCGGGGATCGGGGATCTCGTGATGTTCTTCGCCCGCATTGCCGACGAAATCCTGCTCGTCGTTACTCCGGAAGCGACCTCGCTCATGGATGGTTACGCCACCATCAAAATACTCTCGCAGCGGTACGGCAGGCTCAGTTTCAGCCTCGTGGTCAACCGGGCGAACCCAACCAATCCGCAGCAGACCGGAAACGCGGTGACTACCCACCTGCAGAGGGTTGTCACGAAGTTCCTCGCAGACCGCGGCACCGGTGCCGTAACCGTCCGTCTTGCAGGGTGCGTTCCCAACGACCCTGCCGTCGCACGCGCGCTGAGTCACCAGTGCCTGCTGGCCGATCTTGATCCCCGGGCGCCCTCGGCGATGTCGCTGGCACGCCTTGCAGAGAATGTGTGCGCGTCCGCATGAGCGGACGGCGCGGCCGAACTGCACCAGGGGACTGTCGGTCACGGGCTGCAGAGCCCGCGGAAATCGCAAAGACGGCTAAGAAAGCGCTTCTGATGGTGTAATATGAGCCCGTCCCAGGAGTCTGATGTGGAGCTGCCGGACCTTGTTCAGAAGATCGCTGCGGGGGAGGCCTCGGCGCTGCTCTCCCTGTATGATGCGTCGAGCCGCCTTCTCTTCGGACTGATCCTGCGCATAACCGGGGATCGGTTCGCTTCCGAGGAGGAGCTCGTCGAGGCCTACAAGCTCATCGAGAGGCGCGCTGCCCAATTCGACCCGAAACAACTTTCCGGCGCCGGCTGGGTGCTTTCGATCGCGCGCGAGTGTGCCGTCGAAAGGCGCCGGCAGAACCGCCGCGAGTCTACCAAGCCGGATCGGATCGAGGCAGCGGTCACGGAGACCGTCGAAGGGGACGGTCGGTCGGCTGCCGGACCTTTCACGGAAGATCGCAAGCGGGCGCTGGCCGCCATCGAATCGCTGCCTCCCGAGCAGCGCGTCGCGGTGGAGTTGGCATATTACGCAGGGATGAGCCCGGGCGAGATCGCCGCCCAGATCGGGCAGCCTCGGGCTGCGATCAAGACGCGCATTCGCCTTGGAATGGCCAAGCTCGCAGAGCAGCTCAAGTAGGTCGGATCCAAGCAGGTCCGGTCCAGCAGACCGGACCCCCAGAGGTTTCGATTTGAAGCACGAACGTTCAACAGGGGAGGTCCAGGAGACAGCGGCCCTGTATGCTCTCGGGTCGCTGAGTCAGCACGACGCGCGCGCATTCGAAAGCCATTTGCAGGAGGGATGCGCTGCCTGCAGCGCAGAGTTGAAACGATTTCAGAGCGTCGTCGGCTATCTGGGGCTGACTGCGTCCGATGCGGACCCGCCTGTCTACCTGAGAGAGCTGCTGGTTGCACACGTCGAACACAGCGCCCCTGCGCCGCCGGCGCCGCCGGCGCATGTCGACAGTAAGCCTCCCGCAGCATCCATGGCGAGATCTCATGCCCCGCTGTCTTTCTGGTCGAGGGCCCTGTCGTGGGCGATGGCGATCGGCTGCGCAGTGCTGGCCGGGTACTCGTATTACTACTGGAAGCAGTCCGAGCAATCCGTACAGGAAAGAACAGCGGACCTGGTTGCCGCCCGCAGCGATGCGGAGCAGTTGAGCAAGATGCTCGAACTGGAGCGGGGCAGATCGCGCGAGCTGGAGCACCTGAATGCCATTTTGGAGAGACCGGGCGCGAAGGTCTTCCTTCTGACTGGTTCTGAACCTTCTTCGACCGCCTCGGTGGCGATCTTCTGGGACGTCGGCAGGAGGCGGTGGGTAGTTACCGGGCGACTCCCCCAAGCCGGGCCGGGTACGATGTACAAGCTCTGGTATGTAACCAGGACCGGACGATACGGCGCCGGGATCCTGCAGCAGGATTCACAAGGCCATGTATTTACGGTGCTGGAGGCGCCCGAACCCGGTACCGAGGTCAGCCAGACCGTAGTCACCCTGGAACGGGACGGAGCATCCGCCCAGCCGACGTGGCCGATAGTTGCCAGCAGTGGCAAGTAAGTCCGATGTGCCCGCCCGTTCTCTTGCAGCTTTTCATGAGGGGGAGCCATCCATGATATCGAGGAGAGACACATTGAAGGCGGCGGCAGCGGTACTGGGGTGTGCCGCTCTCGAAGGCCCGGCGCTGTCGGGAACCGGGCTCCGGCAGGCAAAGCCCGCGGGCGCGCAGTACAAGCAGGCGGTGGCCCGCTGGTGCTACCAGGATATTCCTCTCGATGACTTTGCACGTGCGATCGCAGAAATGGGGATCAAGGGGATGGACCTGGTCGGGCCGGAAGATTGGCCCGCGCTGAAGAAGCACGGACTTGTCTGCTCAATCACATCCGGGGGCGGGACCATCGCGGACGGTCTGAATCGCAAGGGGAACCATGACAAGATTGCGCGCGAGTTGAGCGAGAACATACCGCGCGCCGCGGCCGCGGGCGTCCCGAATGTCATCACGTTTTCGGGAAACCGGCGCGGATTATCCGACCAGGAAGGGTTGGAGAACTGCGTGATCGGGCTGAACCGTGTCAAAGGCCTCGCGGAGCAGCACGGGGTTACGATCTGCCTCGAGCTTCTGAACAGCAAGGTCGATCACAAAGATTACCAGTGCGATCACACTGCCTGGGGTGCGGCTGTAGTCAAGCAAGTGGGATCGCCGCGTGTCAAGCTGCTCTACGACATCTACCACATGCAGATCATGGAAGGCGACATCATCGCAACCATCCAGTCGAATCAGGAATGGATCGGCCACTACCATACCGGTGGGGTGCCCGGGCGACATGAGATCGACAACAGCCAGGAAGTGAACTACCCGGCCATCATG
>JAFNAH010000221.1 GCA_017860075.1 Acidobacteriota bacterium
GATGCGCTCGACGATGCGGGCCAGGGAGCGCGCCCGGAATCGGTCATGGTTCTCAATCGCCAGGCAGATCCCTGCGCTTCGAAGCTGCGGCACCATACCGGAGACCGTCTCGACTATTTCACCCTCCTCAGGCCGGTGCTCGCCGCTGTCTACGATGACCCGGAGGATCGCGGAACGAAGATGCGATGCGATCTCGACACAGCGGCTCAGATGTGCCGGGCCTATCCCTCGCGTTCCGACCTCCACCGAAATCCCGTGCTCCTGCGCGTGGCGATCGATGTCTTCCAACTCTGCCGGGGAAAGCCGGTCGAGCGGGAGATTGTCCGCAAACTGGACTACACGGACGTCGAGTTGTCTCGCCTTGTCGAGCAGGTCTCGTGCCGTCACGGGTCTTCCGGGGGGATGCCCGGGTACACCGATCGCCCACGTGTACGTGTAGGAACCGATCCCCAGTCTCATTGCTTCCCCTCCTCGCCGCTGTTCGCAGTCTCCACCCGGTGTGCCGCGGCCTGCCACGGACGGATATAGCGGCGGCTCAGTCTCGAGAGCCGGGCATGACGCGCACTGTCGGTGAAGACCGCGACGAAAATGATCGCGCTCATTATGAGCGGATAGACGTAAGGATTGGCATTGACGATGACCAGGCCGTTCTCAACTGTCTGGATGAGAACCGCACCCAGAACCGTGCCTGGAAATACCCGGCCGCGGCCGCCGAACAGGCTCGTCCCGCCAAGGACCGCCGCCGCGATGGCTGCAAACTCACGCTGGTTGCCGAACGTGGGAGATACCGCGCCAAGCTGCGCCACGGATACCAAGCCTCCCAGTGCGGCGCACAAGCCGCTTAGCATGTACACGATCGCAATAACACGGCCGGAGGCTATCCCCGCCTTGTCGGCGGCTTCCCTGTCATTGCCGATGGCATAGATCTGCCGGCCGACCGGGGTTCGAGCCAGCACTAGGTGCGCCGAAGCAAGCACTGCGCAGAAAATGAAGATGGGCGCCGGTATCCCGAGGGGCCTCGCCGTCCCCACCTGCAGCAGGCTCTCGGGCAGATTCATGGCGCGGGTCCGGGTTATCCACAAACCCAGGCCGCGCCACATGTAAAGGGCCGCGAGCGTCGCAATGAACGGCTGGATTCGCAGACGAGTGGTGAACAAAGCGTTGATCGCCCCGCAGGCAATCCCAACCGCAAGCACGATCGGGATCACCAGCGCCAGCGATCCGCCACCCAGCACCACCTTGCCTGCCAGGGCAGCCGAGACGAACATGATCGATCCCACCGACAGATCGATGCCGCCCGCCAGCAGCACAAATGTCATTCCCGTCGCTGTGATTGCAGCAGAGGACGACTGCAGAAGAATATTCAGGAGGTTTGCCGGTTCCAGGAATGCCGGCGCCTGCACGCCGAACGCGAGGAACGCAGCGACGAACAGGAAGGCCGTTGCATTTCTGAGCAGGAAAGCGAGCAGCCTGTCTCCTTGCCTGATCATACCGGCTTCCTTCCCAGCGCAAACCTCAGGATCCGCTCGCGATCGTATTCCGGTCTTTCCACGCAGGCAGTGATCTCGCCTGCGCTCATCACCAGGATCCGGTCACACATGCCCATGAGTTCTTCGATTTCCGAGGAGATGAGAAGCACCCCCGCGCCTCTTCCCGCGAGGTCATTGATAATCTTGTAGATCTCGTGTTTTGCGCCCACGTCGATGCCGCGCGTCGGTTCATCGAGGATGAACACCGACGGCCCTGACAGCAACCATTTGGCCAGTACTACCTTCTGCTGGTTTCCTCCGCTCAGCGTCCTGACCTTCTGCCGGTCAAGGGAACTGCTTCTGATGCGAAGTTTGGACGCCGCCCCGGACACTTCGCGCTTCAGTGACGCCGAATCTACCAGTCCCGAGGGGGTGCGAGTGAAAGAGGGGAGACATACCAGCGCAATGTTGTCGGCAACACTCGCCTCCATGAGGAGCCCTTCCTCTCTGCGGTTCTCTGTGAGAAAGGCCATGCCGCTCCGGATTGCCGCTCGAGACGGGCCTGAGGGCATTCGAAGCCCCTTCACGCTTATCTCGCCGCGGGTGTAAGGATCCAGCCCGAACAGGATGCGGGCAAGCTCGGAGCGGCCGGCTCCCATTAACCCGGAAACCCCCAGGACCTCGCCGCGGCGCAACGTGAGACTGATGTCCTCGACGATACCGGGATGCGAAAGACCCGAGACCTCGAGGAGGACCTCTTCGTCAGGCACTGTGGCACGGGGTGGGTAGTAGTGATCGAGGCTCCTGCCCACCATCAGAGAAATCACCCTGTTCTCGCTGAAGCGCTCCACCGGTCCTGCGTCCACGACCAGTCCGTCCCTCAGGACCACGATGTCGTCGCAGAGACGGAAGACGTCACCCAGGTTGTGGGAAATGAAGATCATGGAAATGCCGCGGCCCTGCAGCTCCTTCATGAGGGCGAAAAGACGTTCCGATTCCCGTGCGGTCAGTGAAGTGGTGGGCTCGTCGAGGATAATCAGTCGTGCACTCAGGCGCAGGGCCTTGGCGATTTCCACGAGCTGGCGTTCACCCTGAGACAGTCTCTCCACCAGCGTGTCGCAAGGAATTGCCAGCCCGACCGAACCAAGCAGCTCCTCCGCCCGGGCTCGCATCGCCCTCGCATCGATCCACGGGATACACGCAATCCGGCGCACTGGAAAGCCGGCGATGAAGATGTTTTCGGCAACGTCCAGATTGGTGAACAGGTTCAGTTCCTGGTGGATGAACCCGATGCCCTGTCGGAAGGCGTCCGCCGGGCTTGCGGCTGTGTACTCGCGGCCCTGGAACCGGATGTGGCCTGCGTCCGAGCTGATCACGCCTCCAAGGATGTTGACCAGCGTCGACTTGCCGGCCCCGTTTTCACCGACCAGCCCGAGAATGTGGCCCTTCCGCAGCGCAAAACTGACTTTGCTCAACACGCGCACGCCGAAGAAGCTCTTCTCAATGTCCTCGTATTCCAGGAGCATGTCCTCGTTCATGCGTCTTGCCCGCCGTCACCCGGCCAGGATCCGGCTACGCGCTGCATCCACCAGGGCTGCAAAGAGAATAATCCCGCCTTTGACCATCGTAACCACGAAGTAGGACAGGCCCAGCATGTTCAGGCTGTTGTCGATGAGGCAGATGAACGACACGCCGAAAACCGTCCAGAGTGCGTTGCCCTTCCCCCCGAAAAGACTCGTCCCGCCGATCACGGTCGCGCCGATGACATCCAGCAGGATCCTCTGCCCGAGGACGGGCGAGCCCGTCTCGAGGCGCGCCGTATAAAGAACGGACGCGACGGCAGCGCACCCGCCGCTGGCAGCGTAGGCAAACGTGACCACCCTGTTCACCGGCACTCCTGAAATGAGAGACGTCCGCGGGTTGGTGCCGACTGCGTAAATCCAGCGCCCGAGCAAAGACCTGCTGAGCAGAACGTGAGCAAACACCGCCGTCACCCCTGCAACCGCAAGAGAGTTGGGCAGCCACAACCACGCACCCTGCCCCAGCTCAATGAATCGCGCCGGAAGATCATAGATCGGACGGGACTGTGTCAGCCAGACGGCCAGCCCGCCGAAAAACATCATCGAGGTCAGGGTCGCAATGAATGGAGGCATCCGGAGCCGTGTGACCGCGATGCCGTTCAACCAGCCGACGAATACGCCGGCCAGGATCATGCCGGCGACCCCTGCAGCTGCTGCCGCCGGGTTCCCCGCCAGAAGTCCCTGGTCCGAACTCATGATCGAGGCTCCTATGACACTCGAGAGCCCGATCACGGAAGTTACGGACAGGTCGATCCCGCCCGTGATCAGGACGATGGTCTCCCCGATGGCCACGACCAGCAGCGGGAGCATGTTGGAGAAGATGTTGCGGATGTTTTCAATGGAAGCCAGCCGCGGCGTGAACGGGAATAGTACGAGGAAACAGGCAATGCTCAGGTACAGAACCCAGTAATCCGAGACCACGAGTCTCTTCCAGCGATTCATCTCTACCTGTGGATTCATCCAAAACCTCGGGGTCGGCGGCCAAGCAGTTCCGGCTTAACGAAAGTGTCTCAGAACTATGGAGCGGGCCTTCAGCCCTCGGTTCCTGCTGTTCCATGCAAACCCGGGGCTTCTTCGCCCCGGGCTGTTATGGAGTGACCTGTCAATACGTATCTCCAGCGCTCCATCTGCTGGCTTGAACACCGCTTTGAGGGCCGAAGCCCCAGGATTCATACCCATAGACAAAAGACGGCTGAAATCACGTAGCACAGTGAGTTTAGAGACAAGGTCAACAGAACGGACCTACTTCCGAGCGCCCCACATCCTCGCGGAAGCCTCTCTGAGGTTCGCCTGGTTGATCACGAAACCCTCGTCCAGGATCCTGTCCG
>JAFNAH010000222.1 GCA_017860075.1 Acidobacteriota bacterium
CACGGTCCGCCTCCTTGTCCAGATGGGAAGAGTCGCGGTTGCACCGATCTTGAACTACCTGGAGACCGAAAGCGAGGTCACCTGGCCGGTGCGCGCGCTGCGGGAGATCCTGCCCCAGGAGGAGTATATCGCCGCGGTCCGCAAGGTGCTGGAGCAGCTGTCATCGGGATACACGCGCTGGCCGGAGGCCAAGGCGGTGATGATCGCCCACCTTCCCGAGAGTGCCTATCCGGAGGTCGCCGATACGATACTTCGCGTGCTCGAGGACGACGACGACGACGTCTGCATCGCCGCCGTAGACTACCTGGTTCGCAGCGGCGACGAGGCCGTGCGTGAACGCCTCATAGAAACTCTGCTCGAAGCCGATGCGCGGCCAAGGGTGCGCGGCCGCATTCTCGACCAGCTCTGCGAGCGTGAGTGGCCCGTCAAGGGATACCGCAAGCGGGTCGAGGAAATCATACAGGAACCCTACTACCTCACCGCCAAAGGCACCGTCAAACGGCGTACCGTCTAGCCTGCCTCTTGATTGCCTTGTCTCGACTATTCTATTTGGTATAATTCCTGCCTCGGGTTGTTAACCATAAACAGACAAAGGTGGTTAGGAGGCAAGCGAAAATGAAAGTCGTTGTCGGAACAGTTTTGTTGATTGCAGTGGCTCTCGCCATGCCAGTCGTCGCGGCGGAGAAGATCAAGGGGAGCATCAGCGACAAGATGTGTGGCGCTGATCACCACGGGCAGGACCCGGTGGCATGCACGCTGAGCTGCGTGAAGGGCGGCAGCCCGTTTGTCCTCGTGGTTTCGAAGGACAAGATCCTGGACATAGAAAACCAGAATGATGCCAAGATCAAAGCGGAACTCGAGAAGTACGCCGGTAAGTCGGTGACAGCCAGCGGTACTCTGAGCAAGGACGGAAAGAGCGTGAACCTCACGTCGCTCGAGGCCGGCAGCTGATTTCGATTGATCGGGCGCCTGGCATGGGAACCTGAGTCACTTCCGCCTTGACGGGTGATGCCGGATTCCCGGCGAACATCAGCGCCGGATGTTCCCCGGGATGCCGGCGCTGAGACAGGATCCGCTCCAGGTACTCCGCCGTTGCGGCTCAGTGCTCTCCCAGGAAACTTTCCAGGACCTGGTTGAAAGCCTGAGGCTTCTCGAGGAAGACGGCGTGCCCGGCCTCGGGGATGACCTCGAGTTTTGAGCCGCCGACCTTCGATTGCAGGTATTCACCCAGCAGGCGATTGTTTTCGGCCATCACGATCAGCGTCGGGACCCTAACTCGCGGCAGAAGAGGCCGGCGGTCCCCGGTAAAGAGATCCATCAGCAGCGAGACGACCGTGCCGGTCGGGATCTTCATGGAAGCCTGCGTGATTTCGGTGACGAGAATCTGCGGCTGCCGCGACTTGAACATTCCCTGGACGAACTGGTCCGTCGCCTTCGCACGATCCTCCTGAAGAGACAGCACGACACTCCTCGCCTGCTGCATCGTCATCCCGCCAGGATAATCCGCCTCTTTGCCCGCCGGGATAATCCGCCTCTTTGAAGCCGAGTACTCCCCCGTCCACCAGAACGAGTCTTTCGGTTGGTTCAGCTTCACTGCTGGAGACGTATTCCAGCAAAACAACCACGCCCGCCGACCAGCCCACCAGGATCGGGCGCCGGATCTTCAGCGTTCTGATAAACGCGTTCAGATCCGCGGCCTGCTGTTGATAGGTATTTCCCTCTTCTGTCCGCGTCGTCAGCCCGTGACTGCGGGGATCGATCGCTACTACACGGAATCCCCGCGAAGCGAAATACGGGATCTGCTCCCTCCATACCTCAGCGGTCATCGTCCACCCCGGCACAAAAACGACAGTCCGGTCGCCGCCGCCGGCTTCGATATAGTGGATCTTGATGTCGCCAACCTGGACCGTCAGGTCCTTCCACGGCTTCTTCTCTGCTCCGGCAAGAAAAACGGAGGTTGCCAGCACGGCAACGATCGAAAACAGGATCACGGATCTCATAGTCGTACTTTGGTCTCCCTCGCGCCGGGCAACAGCGCCAAACGAGGTGGCCGGAAAACCGGCTGACGGAAGCAGGGGCGCGACAGCAACAGGAGTGCCACGCCCTGCCCCGTGAATGATTCTCACATCTTGGCCACAGGCGCCTTGCCGGCGATGATCCGGTCCAGGCGGCCGACGACATCCTTCAGGTAGGCTCTATCCCCGCCGTCGATCTCCGCCGAAATGTAACCGCTGTAACCGATTTCGCCCAGCGCCTTCCGCACCTCGGGCCAGTCGACATCTCCCTCGCCCAGGTTCCGCCAGTAGAAACGCTCTTCCTTCTGATCCATGTGGAAGTCCTTGACATGGACCTTGACGATGCGCTTGCCGAGCGTGCGGATCCAATCCTGCGGGTAACCATAGAGGAGAATGTTGCCGACATCAAAATACGCCTGTACCCACGGAGACTGGAAACTGTCGACATAGGCTGCAAATTCCAGAGGGCTGAGCAGGAACTTGTTCCACACCTCCTCGATGCCGATGATGATCTTCTGTTCCTGTGCGAGCGGAAGCAACCGTTCGCGGATGATCTTCTGCGACCGGCCGTAGGCATCACGGTACATCGTCTTGGCGTCGACGACGGCCGGCACCAGCAAAACCACGTCTGCGCCGAACATCTTGGCGTTGCGAATCGACGTTTCCATCCCGGCGACACTCTTTTTCACCACCTCCGGATCGGGACTCGACAGCGGGAACTCCCAGTGCGCCTGATTCATCACGGACTGGATCTTCAACCCCGACTTTGCTGACGCTTCGCGAAACTCTTCCGCCTGCTTCGGACTGTCCGCGGTCGGGACCTCTATACCTTCGAAGCCGACATCCACCGCCAACTTGAACTTCTCGAGGGTTGTCATCTGCTTCGGCAGCATTTCCATGTAGAGGGACTTCTTCGGTGTTCCGGCAGCCGCCAGGCCGGACCGGGTTGCGATTGTGCCTGCCGCGGACAGCATCGCGGCAGATTCAAGAAAAGCTCTTCGATCGATCAGCGTCATTTTGGTCTCCTCTGTTAGTGAGAATAGAGTTTTCTATTATACGATGTCCTGCCGTCATGACACGGGCCAGAATTGACTTTCCCGCTGAATCTCCTGACTTCCGGCCTGGTGTCTGATATCCTCTCGGCGTTTCCCTTGCTATGAGATCAAGACGAACGAGCGGCGTACTCCTGCATCCGACCTCACTGCCGGGAAGATGCGGCATCGGCGATCTCGGGCCGTGGGCTTACCGGTTCGTGGATTTTCTCGTCGACAGCGCGCAGAGCGTTTGGCAGATCCTTCCGCTCGGCCCTCCGGGACTCGGCAACTCCCCCTACATGTGCGATTCCAGCATGGCGGGCAACCCTCTCCTGATCAGCATGGATCGTCTCGCCGATGAAGGCCTGATCTCACATGCCGACATTCACGACACCCCGGTCTTCCCGGCCCGGCGGGTTGATTTCGAGGCGGTAAGCGCCTTCAAATGGAAGCTCCTTCGCAAAGCGGCGCGGACGTTCTTTGAAAAGGCCTCCAGCCACCAGCGTCAGGATTTCGACGGGTTCTGCCACCTCAAACACGCCTGGCTCGACAAGTTTTCGCAATTCGCCGCCCTGAAGGAGAAGAACGGCGGGGCATCCTGGACCGAGTGGGAGCGCGGGGCGCATCCCGATCGCTCCGAGGTGCTGACCCAGAAGTTTGTCCAGTTCGAGTTTTTCAGGCAATGGGGCGCCCTGAGGCACTACTGCCGCGAGCGCGGAATAGACCTCATCGGGGACCTGCCGATTTTTGTGGCTCACAACAGCGACGACGTGTGGGGGAATCCGGAGCTTTTCGACCTCGACGTCTCCGGCCGCCCCCGCACGGTTGCCGGGGTCCCCCCCGACTATTTCAGCGCGACGGGGCAGTACTGGGGAAATCCCCTTTACCGCTGGGATGTTATGGAGCGGACTGGCTACGCGTGGTGGATAGAGCGCGTGCGATCCGCTTTCGACCTCGTGGATATCCTCCGCATCGATCACTTCCGCGGATTTGAGAAATACTGGGAAATTCCAGGGGACTCAAAGACGGCGGAAAAGGGGCGCTGGGTGGACGGGCCGGGAGACCGTTTCTTCGCCGCGCTCGAGCAGGCGATCGGGAAGCTCCCGTTTATCGCCGAGGACCTTGGGTACATCACACCGGAAGTGCACGCGATGCGGGACCGGTGGGGATTCCCCGGCATGCGGGTCTTGCAGTTTGCATTCGGCCACGAATCGGCCGACGATCCCTTCAAGCCCTACAACTTCATCCGGAATTGCGTGGTCTATACCGGGACGCACGACAACGACACCACCCGGGGCTGGTTTACCAGCGACGGCAGCGCCAACAGCACCCGCTCGCCTGAGGAGATCGGGAACGAACGCAGTTTCGTCCTGCGTTACCTCGGCACGGACGGGCAGGAGATTCACTGGGACTTCATCCGGCTTGCCATGTCGTCAGTGGCCGACACCGCCGTGTTCCCCATGCAGGACGTGCTGGGGCTCGGCTCGGAAGCACGGATGAACATTCCCGCGAGCCTGGAGAACAACTGGGTCTGGCGATTCGAGCCGGAACAGCTCACGCCAGGACACGCGGCAAGGCTGCGTGACTTCAGCAGGACCTTCGGACGTAACACTCCGCTGCTACGTCTCTGACATGGATTCGGGGGGGCCGGCCCCAAGCCCGCCAGGGGCACTCCGATTCATTTCTTCCCCGCCGCCCCGGCGCGTTGATACACCGGCGAACACCAGTCGATGTACTTCGATACGCGACCGCAGACCACATCGAAGTAGAGCTTCCTCAACCGGCCCGTGATCGCGCCCATCTTCCCGGTCCCGATCCGGCGATGGTCGATCTTGGCGATCGCGGCGATCTGAACACCGGTCCCGCACAGGAAAGCCTCCTCGGCAAGATAGATCTCGGTCCTGTCTATCGGCCTTTCCACGACTTCCAGGCGCAGCTCATCACGCAGCAGTGTGATGATAGTGCGGCGTGTGATCCCTTCCAGGATGTTGTCCGTCACCGGCGGCGTCACTGCAACACCGCGGCGTATCATGAAGAAGTTCTCGGCAGAGCCCTCCGATATGTGCCCGTTCTGGTTGAGCACCAGCGCCTCGCCGAATCCCGATCTCTGGGCGTCGGTCTTCGCAAACGCGGAGTTTACATAGGCACCGGTGATCTTGCCGCGCGCCGGGATCATGTTGTCGTCGATGCGCCGCCAGGAGGAAACGGTGATGTGCAGTCCCTCCTCGTCGTCGACATACGAGCCGAACGGGATCGAAATGATGGCGATTTCGGGATTGAGGTCGTGAAGTCGGACGCCGATTATCTCGTCGCTGAAGTAGGCGAGAGGCCGGATGTAGCAGTTGGTGCGGAAATTCTCCACCCTGAGAAGCTCGAAAAGTATCCGGGTCAGGTCGCTCTCCGAATAACGGAATTCCATGCACAACAGCCCGGCCGAATCCAGGAACCGGCGAAAATGATCGTCGGGCCTGAAGACGAAAAGCTGCTCCTCGTCTTCGTTCCAGTAGCCGCGGATCCCGCCAAACACGCCAGTCCCGTAATGCAGGGTGTGCGTCATCACGCCTACTTTGGCTTCACTGTAAGGAACGATCTTCCCTTTGAAGAACGCGTAATTAGGCAACGCCATGACCTCTACCTCCCGTGAGATTTGAAGATTACGCCGATAATAGCCATCATAAATTCATATCATATCTCAGCCGGAGCTTCAGGCGCGCTGAAATCCGGGCGCCGGCGCGTTCTCAGTTGCCTGGTGCGCTTGACTTCGGGCGTGGTTTTGATGATCAGGGTCACTCCCGCATCGGGTTGTGTCAAAGCGGTCGCACTTGTGGTAGTGATAGACAGAGGCAGGACGGAAAACGCGTTTGTCCGTCGCCTGCAGTTCCGGAAATCACTCCAGCTCTCCAGCTGAGTCCGGAGGACTGCGCTCGACCCCGCGGGGAGTATTGAAGGAGGAATGATGAGACGTCGGGATTTCATGAAAGGCATCGGATTTTCACTTGCAGCGCCGGCATTTGCGCAGGAAGGGCCGCCGGTAAAGGAGAGGGTGGAGGAACTGACTGCGCCGGGAAAACCGGCGATTGCGCTGAACCACCTGGGCTTTGTACCCAACGCCCGGAAGACCGTGCTTTTTCGCCATCCCGGTCCCGCGGCACCGGCAGAATTCACCCTTGACGAAATCGGTTCGAACGCGAAAGCGCTGCAATGGAGGCGACCTCTCCGGCCGGTCAAGTGCGACTTCGGCCCTTGCCTGGCGGGCGAGTTCACCGACATAGATCAGCCGGGACTGTACCAGGTCACAGTCGGAAACTTGCGATCG
>JAFNAH010000223.1 GCA_017860075.1 Acidobacteriota bacterium
CCCGCATGCTCGCAGAAATGCAGACTGCGCTTCGGAGGTTCAGCGCAGACATCCGGTGGACGGCGGTGCCGTCAATCCACCTCACGCTGAAGTTCCTGGGTGAGATAGATCCTGCAATCCTGCCGCAACTGAGCGGGGCGCTCCGGGCCTTGCCCCCCGCCGCACCGTTCACGCTGCGCCTGGAGGGGATGGGCGCCTTCCCGAACCTCGTACGCCCCAGGGTGATCTGGTGCGGGCTCGAGGGGGACCGGCCGGCGCTGTTACAGCTGCAGGAACGTGTCGAAACGGAGTGTGTTCGGGCGGCCTTTGAAAGGGAGAATCGACCTTTTCAGCCCCACCTTACCCTCGGGAGGGTGCAGGGGAAAAGGAATTTGCAGCCCCTCCTGGACTATATTAAAATCGCGACCAGCCCCAAATGCGAGTTCGTGGTCGATCACTACAGGATTTACAGGAGTACCCTGACGCCACAGGGAGCCATTTACGATGTTCTGGAGTCGATCCCGCTCCAGCGATAGAGTACACCCCTGAAATCGGAAACCGGCCTTCCCCGGGGTGTTCTGCTGTGAATCCGGGATCCGGCCGGGCCTCTTGAGCGAGATGGAACGCGATTATCTGATCCCTGTCATTGGTTACCTGCTCGGATCCATCCCATTCGGCTTCCTGATTGTCCGAGTCACTGCAGGGGCTGATATCCGCAGGCAGGGGAGCGGCAACATCGGCGCGACAAACGTTTTTCGCAAGAGCCGCTGGGCGGGAGTCGGTACGCTGCTGCTGGATGGAGGAAAGGGCTATCTCGCCGTGCTCATCGCACGCTGGATGGGGGGGGACCCGGCCTGGCAGGCGATAGCCGCGCTGGCGGCTATCCTCGGGCATGTCTTCACGGTCTGGCTTCGTTTCAAAGGGGGAAAGGGAGTTGCGACCGGCTGCGGCGCATACCTGGCGATCTGCCCTGCGGCCGTGGTTACGACGCTCGTGGTTTTCGTCGTGACGGTGGCGGTGACGCGCTACATCTCTCTGGCTTCCATCCTGGCCACGGGGGCCTTTCCCCTGTGGGCCTACCTCTACGGAGAACCGGCCTCCGTTCTGCTCTGGGGGGCACTGGGGGCCTCGGTGATCATTCTGAAGCATCATCAGAACATCCGCAGGCTCTTCGCCGGGACTGAAAGCAAGTTCGCCTGCGGCAGCCGCGCGGGTTGAAAAGCGATTGGGAGGTAAGGATGGCAATCAACAAGGAGCTTCTGGAGATACTCGCCTGTCCGCTCTGCAAGGAAGAGGTGAAATTGACGGCGGATGAGAATGGGTTGAAGTGCGTGAAATGCCATCGGGTCTACCCGATTCGAAACGGCATCCCCGTCATGCTGATCGAAGAGGCGAAGATCGAGGAAGAATGAGCAGCGGCGTTGCGGATGCGGCCGCCGGGCCGTTGCGGGAAGCGCTGGCGCATGCGGACCGGTTGCTTCTCGTCCGGCTGCGATCGCTGGGCGATTCAATACTCACTCTGCCGCTCATCCAGGCACTTCATGACTGGCGCCGCGACCTGCAACTGCATGTCCTGGTGGAAGCACCGTTCGCCCCCGTATTCGAGGAACATCCCGCGGTTCACAAGACGCTGATCCTTCGCACCCGGGAATGTCCGGCCGGCTGGTCGAAGGCCCGTGCAGCGCTGGAAATCCTCAAGCACCGCTACCCGGCGGTGCTCAATCTCCACGGCGGCCCCACCTCGCTGATCCTGACCCTCGCCAGCCTCTCGCCTGTTCGCATCGGGCAGGCGAGCTTCCGGAACGCAGGGGCATACAACGTTCACATTCCTCCTTCGGACAGGGTCTGGATGAGACCGGACCTGCACACGGTCGAACACCAGCTCACGATTATGCGCTGGCTGGGCCTTCCGATGGCGGCCGGGTGCGGACCAGGGCTCTTCGTGCGTGCTTCGGCCCGCGCAGCGATCGAAGCAAGGTTGACGGCGGCCGGGATCGCGCCCGGCGCTTATATCCAGATCCACCCGACCGCCATGCTTCCTACAAAGGCGTGGAGTGCCGAAAACTTCGCCTCCCTCGGAGACACTCTGTCCGTTGAATACCATCGACCTGTCATCTTCACGGCCGGCCCTTCGGAGAGCCGTGTCCTGGAGCAGGTGCAAAGCTGCGCCAGGGTCAGCCACACCTACTGGGCGGATCTGGAGCTGGGGGAGTTATTTGCCCTGATCGCCGGTTGCCGGCTGTTCGTTGGCAACGACAGCGGCCCGACGCACGCCGCGGCGGCGCTGAGGAAGCCGGTTGTCGTCGTGTGGGGGTCCTCCAACTACGTCGCCTGGAGGCCGTGGGAGACACGCTACGAACTCGTCAGGTCGGACCTTCCGTGCATCCCCTGTCCCGGCTACTTCTGCGCTGAATATGGCGACTCACGATGCATCGGCCGGATTCCGGTGGAGGCGGTGGCGGTGGCATGCCGGAGAATGCTGGAACATGAGGCCGTTGCGGCCGCGCCATGAATCATCTATCGGCCGAGACGAAGGTCTCCCGGTTGACGGACGCCTCCCGGGGCCGGCAGCGACATTTCCACCCGGACAACGGAATCCCGCTTTCGGGGAATTCTTGCGCTGTGCATGCCCGTCCGGGCCAGGTTGTCTCGGGATACAAGATACTCGGGAAGCTCCGCGAGACCGATCTCGGAGTCGTCTACAGCGCCGAGGATACCCGGCAGAGCCGCCCGGTTGCGTTCGTTGTCCTCCCGCAGGCCGTGGCCCTCAATCGCAAAGCGATGCAGCGGTTCCAGGCCTGCGTAACAACCAGCACGGCGCTGAGCCATCCGAACCTCTGCGACGTCTATGACATCGGCAGCCATGACGATCATCCGTTCATTGTCATGGAGCTGCTCGAAGGTCAGACGCTCGGGCGCCGTATCGCCGAGAGACCTCTCCATATCGAAGAAATCCTCGATTGGGGCAGCCAGGTGCTCGAGGCGCTGGAGGCCGCGCATGTGAAGGGAGTCATTTACCGGGATATCACGCCCGCAAACATCTATATCACAAGGCACGGCACCGTCAAGTTGCTCGATCTCGAGCTGGCAAAACTGATCGAGAATCGGCCACCGGCTGTCACGAAGGGCCCCGTAGTCGGGAACCGGGGAACGCCATCGGCCGAGGGGAGCGACTGTCCCGCAGCGGCATACATGTCGCCTGAACAGGTACGCGGCGAACAGGTGGACGCGCGCTCCGACGTCTTCGCGCTCGGTGCCGTGCTCTACCAGATGGCCACCGGGACGCGGGCCTTCCAGGGAGAGACCTACGACGCGATCGTCGACGAGGTGATCAACAAGCCGGCTCGACCGCCTGCGCGCCCGGTGCGCAAGCTCCCGCCGGGCTTCTGGCATGCCGTAAGCAAGGCGCTGGAGAAGGAGAAGGACCTCCGCTATCACTCCGCAAGCGAGATGTTGCGCGACCTGCACCGGCTGCTGAGAGATAGTGCTCCCGAAGACACGGCGGACCGGCCGGCTGCGGTCACGCGCGTCGCCCACCGGGTTGCGCGCAGGCGTTGGATTCAGGCAACAGCGCTGCTGGCGGTCCTGATCGTCCCCCTCTGGTGGTACTTCACAGGCCGGTTCCGCGGACCGGTGCGGGTCACGCAGTTCATTTCCCTGCCGGGCCATAAAGACCGTCCCAGGTTCTCTCCCGACGGAAAGCAGGTCGCATTCGAGTGGGACGGAGCCGACGGCAGCAACCGGGATATTTATGTCAAGCGGTCCGGATCCGCCGCGCCTTACAGATTGACCTCAGATCCCGGCGATGACGAAGCGCCGGTGTGGTCTCCCGATGGCCGGCAGATCGCCTTTGTGCGGGAATCGGACGGGGGCGCAGCGATCTACGCGGTTGCCGCAGAGGGTGGAGCCGAGCGGCGGCTGATTCGGATACACGGACCCGCCTACTTTCTCGGTGAGTTCATACCCGCTCCGACCTGGTCTCCGGACGGGAAGTGGCTGGCTTTTTCGCAAAAGGGCACTGAGGATGGTCCGGTTCGCGTCATGCTGATGTCGCTGGAGACGAAGGAGGCCAAGCCGTTCACCTATCCCCCATCAGGCTCTCCGGGGGACTTCTGGCCCGAGTTCTCTCCGGATGGCCGGAGTATCGCCTTCGTCAGGAAGATGCGCGTCGGCGTAAATGACGTCTGGATTCAACCCGTCTCTCAGACTGAAGCCAATCGGCTGACCCACAGGAACTACCTTTCCTGCGAAGGGCCGGCCTGGACCTCGGATGGTCAGGGTGTCGTGTTTTCGGCCTCCCTGGCCGGTGCCTATCCGAGGATGTGGCGTACCTGGGTTGCAGGCGGTACGCCGGAGCCATTCCAGGGCCTGGGTCAAAACGTGGGCCCGCCATCGGTATCGAAGAACCGGATCGTCTACGCCCAGGCTAATGGCCGGGGGATCAGCATATGGCGGCTGCCTGGACCGGGGGCACAGCCGTCAGGCGGCAATCCGGCCCAACTGATCGCCTCCAGCGGCGACGATACCAACCCCCGCTTTTCGCCTGATGGAGCGAGGATCGCATTCGAGTCAACCAGGTCCGGCACAAACCAGGTCTGGGTCTGCTCGAGCGATGGGTCCAGGCCGGTTCAGCTGACGAATCTGGGCGGCTATTGCGGCGCTGCGAGCTGGTCGCCGGATGGAAACCGGATTGTGTTTGACTCCACTGCCAGCGGTAATCGTGAAATCTGGGTCGTCGAATCCGGCGGCGGAGTCCCCCGCCTGATGACAAAGAATGCTGCACAGGATACAGCGCCAAGCTTCTCCAGGGACGGTCGCTGGATCTACTTCAGCTCCGACCGCAGCGGCAGATTCCAGATCTGGAAGGTGCTTTCGGAAGGGGGCAATGCCGTGCAGGTCACGTTCGGCGGAGGATTCTACGCCGTTGAATCGCACGACGCCTCGATTCTCTACTACTCGCAACGGAATCGCTCAGGCATCTGGAGAGTGCCAACCGGGGGCGGCGAGGAGACGCGCATCTTGAATCGGCCGGTCAACTGGACTGACTGGTCGCTGTCGCGCGAAGGCCTGGTCTATATAGCCCGGAGAGCCCGTCCCGTCGGCGAGGGATTCGTGATCGGATACCTGCAATTCGATAGCGGCAAGGTGACGGAGATCTACCAGGCAGACAGCACTTGTCGTCATGGCTGGCTGACCGTCTCGCAGGATGATCAGTGGGTTCTGTACGGGGAGGTGCCCCGATGGGAAGTGAATCTCATGCTGGCGGAGAACCTGCCGTTGAAGCACCCCGCATTCCTTCGATTCCCCGGCCTTCTGCTTGGGATTTGTCCTCCCCGTGATCCCGAGGCCGTCGCGCAACCGTGATTCCGGATGACGATGCCGATTGCGACCTCGATTCCGGTTCCGACAGAGATGATTCTTCCTGCCTGATGAATGGCTCTCTCGAATCAGTAGGATCGGAGTCGCTCGATGAGCTCCCCGGGGGTAACGGTCGCGGTGCCCAGTTTGCCGACCACTATGCCTGCTGCGACATTTGCGAGCACCGCCGCCTGCAGGATCGGGAGCCCTGCAGCCAGCCCGAGTGTCAGGGTTGAAATGACCGTGTCGCCGGCCCCTGTTACGTCAAATACCTCGCGGGCGACCGTCGGGATGTGGGTTACCCTGGATCCTCCCTGGAAAAGCGTCATCCCTTCCTCGCCCCTGGTGACAAGCAGATAATCTACCCGGAGCGAGCGCAGGATCCTCCTCCCGGCCCGCAGCAGGTCCTGCCTCGTGGAGATGGTCATGCCGGACGCGCGTTCCGCCTCCAGCGTGTTAGGCGTGATGACCGTCGCCGGCCGGTAGAACCCGAGGTCCTTGAGCTTCGGATCGACGCACACAATCCTGCCGGATGCGTGCGCCATGGGAAGGATCTCCTTCAGGAGGGCAGGCGTGATGAGGCCCTTCGCGTAATCGGAGACCACAACCGCAGCGCAGGACTGAAGCATTTTCCGGAAGCGGGAGACAATCCTCCTGTGCAGCGCGGGAGGAATCGGAGTCCGATCTTCGCGATCGGTCCTGCACACCTGCTGGTGATGGGCCACTATCCTCGTCTTCACGCTGGTCGCCCGGGCTCTGTCAACCACCAGCCCGGCCACGGGCGAACCCAGGAGGCGAAACTCATGGCGCAGCCGTCGACCCTCGAAATCGTCGCCGATGACCCCCACGGGAATCGGGATCGCTCCCAGCGCACGGATGTTCGCGGCTACGTTGGCAGCCCCTCCCAGACAGGTGGTTTCCTTCTTGATTTCAACAACGGGAACGGGGGCCTCGGGGCTGATGCGACTTACCGAACCCCAGACAAACCGGTCGAGCATGACATCGCCGATCACCAGGATTCGCTGGTTGCGGAACTTCCGGACCGCATCCGAGAGCGTCTCGGGATTGCATTTGAATCGTGCCAGCACCATATCAGCCTGTCCTTCGGAACGTCATTACGTGCTCGCAATACATACCCATGGTCATGAGAGCGGGAGCCTCCAGGCAGAACGTGCCCGCTCGCGTCCGGGCCCTCAACGCCTTCGCGGAACAGCCTCCCTGTATCGCCGAACCTGGCTCCTCATCGTCCGGGGATTATTATCGAAGCCCCGCCGCCTTCGACACGGGCACGTGCGGGCAGCATACGCGCAAGAAAATCGACATAACTCGTCGACGCCGCACCGGCACTGATGTGCCCCGCAAGGACATCCCGGATCAGTTCCATGCAGGCAATGGCGTCCCCCAGCTTGAGAACTGTCCTCCCCGGTTCCTGGGGTGCCCGATGCGACCCGATGACGTCC
>JAFNAH010000224.1 GCA_017860075.1 Acidobacteriota bacterium
CATCTGCGAGGTGGCGACGGGGCTGCGGGCCGATATGCTGATCATGGGAGCCTACGGCCATGCTCCGGTGCGCGAGATGCTTTTCGGAAGCACGACCGAACGGGTCCTCTCTCACTGCGGAACCACAGTGGTCCTCCAATCCTGACTCGACACCTCACCGGCCGGGGTGCGGGCCCGCGCCGCCAGCGCGGACTTCGGTTGCGGCGAAGCCCGGACTCTGCGCCCCGCCACGCTGTGCTTGTATTGTCATCCAGCCGGGAGTGCAAACCAGGGAAGCACGATGATCAGCAGCGACGACGCTGAAAGCGTCGAATAGATCAGCCCGGGGTGCAAACCCCGGGAAGCAGGATGATCAGCAGCGACGACGCTGAAAGCGTCGAATAGATCAGCCCGGGGTGCAAACCCCGGGAGGCAGGATGATCAGCAGCGACGACGCTGAAAGCGTCGAATAGATCAGCCCGGGGTGCAAACCCCGGGAAGCAGGATGATCAGCAGATATCAACCCTGAAAGGGTTGGACCGCGTCGTTGCAGCACAGGTTGCCTGCCACGCGCCACCAGTCTCGTGACCGTCACTGCCTGAACCTCTGGTGTTTGTACTTGGTGCTGGGAGGCTTGAGGTGCTTTAATGTAGCCGGCCATGAATCTTCCTAATGCCCTGACGTTGGGCCGGATATTCCTGATTCCGTTCGTCGTGGTGGTACTTCTCACGACCCGCATCGCGAATTGGGCCACCTGGGGTGCGGGCCTCTTCCTGGCTGCCGCCGTGACGGACATGCTCGACGGCTACCTGGCTCGCAGGCGTGGCCAGGTGACGACGCTGGGACGTCTGCTGGATCCTATCGCCGACAAGCTGCTCATCTCCTCTGCACTCATCTCTCTGGTTCAACTGGGCATCGCGCCGGCGTGGATGGTTACGATCATCATCGGTCGGGAATTTGCGGTGAGCGGGCTGCGGAGCATCGCGGCACACGAAGGATTCTCGATCGACGTGTCCACGCTCGGAAAAGGCAAGATGGTCGCGCAGGTTGCCGCGGTCACAGGCTTGATCCTCGGGCGCGTCCATGGCGGATGGATCCTGTTCACCGCCAGGATGTTGCTGTGGGCTGTGGTCGTATTTGCGCTTCTTTCTCTGGCTCAGTACTTTCGTGAATTCTGGTCCAAGCTCGACGACAGCATCAAGTATCGCGAGCGCCGCCGTCTCAGGATACTGGAACGACGACGCCAGATCATCGCGGAGCGGCGGGAATTGCGTCGTCTCCGCAAGCTGGAACGCCAGAGGCAGAGAGAACAGACTTCCCTGAGCCAGGGAGACTCGCACTGAGCCGACCGCATCGCCGGGGGCGAGGTTGCTGCCGGCCTGAATCCGGACGTTCAATCCGCTGTGGAGGCATCATGGTCCATCTGGACATCGAAGCACAAAGAGAGCTCCTGGCGATTGCGCGCAAGACGCTCGAATGGTTTCTCGCCACCGGCGAGGTGCCGGACCAAAACACCGAGAGGCCGGAGTTGCATCAGGAATCGGGCGCCTTTGTTTCGCTGCACATCGGCGATGAGCTCAGAGGCTGCATCGGTTTGATCAAGCCCGATGGTCCGTTGTACCGGACCGTGCAGCAGTGCGCCGTCAGCGCAGCGTCCGAGGACTACCGGTTTGAGCGGATCTCTTCCGAGGAACTCCCGGGCATCACGATTGAGATATCGGTCCTCTCACCCATGGAACGCGTAAAGGACGCCTCCGGGATTGCAGTCGGCACGCACGGCTTGTACATTGTCCGCGGGCAGCGCCGGGGACTATTGCTCCCTCAGGTGGCGACTGAATGGGGATGGGACCGGGAGGCGTTCCTGGCCCAGACCTGCCGGAAGGCGGGGCTTGAGGAGAGTGCCTGGCTTGATCCTGCGACCACCGTCTACCAGTTCGAGGCGCAGGTCTTTTCGGAGTGATTGACGGACGCGCCTGACCGGTCAGTGTCCGAAACTGAAGGCCTTCGAGCGCTCGTCTGCAAGCCACCGGGCAAGCGTAAAGTTTTGCCGGTCCTTGGCAGAGACCAGGGGCTGCAGGGCGGGCCAGCCGATCCTCAGGACCGGGTCGCTCCAGAGGATTCCTCCCTCGCCGGTCGGGTTCCACTCCCCGGTACAGAAGTAGAGCATCAACGAGTCCTCCTCGAGAGTCATGAAGCCGTGTGCGAATCCCGCGGGCACCCACAGGACGTTGTTGTTTTCCGCGCTCAGCTCCAGGCAGGCGTGGTCGCCGAGCGTCGGCGATCCATGCCGGATATCGACGACGACGTCGAAGATCCGGCCCTGCACGCAGCGGACGAGCTTCCCCTGCGGCGGGTCCCACTGGAAATGCAGGCCGCGTATAACGCCGCGGTGCGAGCGGCTCTGGATCGCCTGGCGGAATTCACCCGGGATTCCTCGCGCTTCCAGGTCACTGCGGACGAAGGCCTGCAGCAGCACGCCGCGCTCGTCGGGGAAAGCGCGAGCCTGAAAGGCCTGCAGGCCCGGTATCTGGTCGACCGGTCTCAGCATAGGCGAAAGATAATAGCAGAGAGCAGCTTTTCCTAATAGAACCCGTGGTGCTTGACGAGATAATATCAGGGAGCCGCCTGTGCCGGGCGGGCCCGCATCACTCGATCTTGGTCCGTCGTTCCTGAACTGCCGGGGATCACCATGATACCGATCGCTGTCGTACCTGTCGCCGGGCTCGGAACCCGACTACTCCCCGCCACTAAGTCGCAGCCGAAGGAGATGCTGCCGGTCGCGAAGAAGCCCGTGGTCCAGTACGTGGTCGAGGAACTGGAGGCAAACGGAGTCAAGCAGATCCTGTTCATCACCGGCCGCAACAAGAGCTCCATCGAAAACCACTTCGATTTCGACCACGAACTCATGCGCGCTCTGCGCGAGGGAGGCAAGGAGGACCTGCTTGCGGAACTCGAGTACGAGCGCATGCGCATGCAGTTTTTCTTCACACGCCAGAGGCGTCAGAAGGGGTTGGGGGATGCCGTGCTCTGCGGCCAATATTTTACCCAGGACACGCCCTTCGTTGTGGCGCTGGGAGACAGCATTATCGGTCTCCGCGGTGAATCGAGGGTGGTTCAGCGTATGGCCGGGATCTTCGCAGCGGAGAAGGCCAGTTGCGTAATCGCCGTCGAGGAGGTCCCGCTCCAGAGCGTGGCGTCCTACGGAGTGGTGAAGCGCGGAGCAGGGCTGGCCGGCGGCGCTTTCGTGATCGATGACCTGGTTGAGAAGCCCACCCCTGAAAACGCTCCGGGCAATCTCGCCATAGCCGCGCGCTACATTTTCGGTCCGGAAATCTATCCCGCCCTCGAAAAGACACCTCCCGGAAAAGGAGGGGAGATACAGTTGACCGACGCGATACGGATTCTGCTGGAGGGCGGGAAGAAGATCGTCGGTATCTGCCTCGGCCAGGGCGAGCGGCGATACGACATAGGGAATTTCGAGAGCTATTTCGAGGCATTCATTGAATTCGCGCTGGTCGAATGTCCGCATCTCGCCAGTCGCATCCGCATGCGCAACAATGAGAATCATTAGAACGGCGGCGCACGCGCGCGCCGGGGTTCTCGGGAACCCTTCGGACGGGTACTTCGGCCGGACCATCTCCGTCGTCGTGCGAAACTTCACCGCCAGGGTAGTGCTGTACGAGTGGCCCGAACTCGAGATCATCCTCAGCCACGAAGACCGCTGCCTGTTCGACCGGCTTGATGACCTGGTTCAGGACGTGCGGCTCCACGGCTACTACGGCGGGCTGCGCCTCGTCAAAGCCGCGATCAAGAGATTCGCCGAGTACACCGCAGAGCAGGGGATCCGGCTTCACGGGAAGAACTTCGCTTTGCGCTATGAGACCGATATACCGCGGCAGGTCGGTCTCGCAGGCTCGAGCGCCATAATCACCGCTGTCTTCCGGGCGCTCATGCAGTTCTACGATATCTCGTTTCCCAGGGAGGTCCTCCCCGGTTTGATACTCTCCGTGGAAACAAAGGAAGTCGGGATCTCGGCCGGGCTCCAGGACCGTGTCGCGCAGGTATATGAGGGCCTGACCTACATGGATTTCGACCGAAGCTTCATGGAAGAGCATGGGTACGGTATCTATGAATCAATGAATCCTGCCCTCCTGCCGCCGCTCTACATTGCCTATCGTACCGACCTGAGCGAGGTTTCGGGGGTATTCCATAACAACATCCGCGCCCGCTGGGAGGCAGGGGACGAAAGCGTCATCAACGCGATGCGGCGGGTCGCAGGACTCGCGCTCGAGGGCAGGGAATGCCTCTTGTCAGGGGATCACGAGCGCCTGGGTGAGCTGATAGACGAGAACTTCGACGTACGGGCGAGCATCTATCGG
>JAFNAH010000225.1 GCA_017860075.1 Acidobacteriota bacterium
TATGAACGTCGCGAGCCTGCGGAAATCACCCATGGAATCCCTGTAAGAGCCGAAATTCTAGGGCCCCGGCGGCGTTGCAGTCAACGCCTTATCCTGGTTGAAGGATTATGACGTCACTCATCGACGGGACTCCGCGGGGTAAAATCGGCGACTCTATGCCGGAGCGCTCAACGTCCGCGCCGGCAGTGCGGACCCCAAGGACTTCCTCGGAGTCAGGCACCGCCGGCCTTCTGCGGTAGTGCTGGTATCAATGGTTCCTGCCGCGGCTGGCCGCTGCGCCCGCGCTGGATGAAGGGGCGCTCCTGGGGCTGGAGACACCGGGGCTGGCAGACGGTTGTGACCCGCCCCTGCCCCAGGATGGCGCCTGCCATCCGGACGGTGCGCTGGGCCTCGCTGTCTGCGTGCGTGCTGCGCCCCAGGAAGGAGCAGGCACCGGTGCCGCGCTGCTGCCGCCGGGCGCCTGCCAGCGGCCGGGACTATTGCTGCGCGCCCCGAAACTCGAATCGGCTCTCGGGGCCGGGGTGGAATAGGTCTGCACTCGCTCCGGCGCGGCAAACGCAGGCGCGATCACTTGATCACTCTGCCCCATCGCGAACCCTGACGGCTTGCGGTTCTCGGGTCTCTGCGGAGCAGGAGGGGCCGCCGGCGGCGGCGCCGGACGAACTTCGATTCTTGGCGCCTGCTGAGGCCGGCTGTCCGGCAGGCTGCGGCTGCCGGTGCTCTGGTTGCCCGTACCCCGTTCGATGACCATCGGTCGAGGTGCCTCGTAAGTCCGCGTCCCCGCAGCCCCGGACCCGAGACCAGTGCCAGCCTGGCCGCCGATTTCACGCCCCGCAGAACGGGGGTTCGCTGCACCGGCAGCCGGCTGACCGGACTGCACCGCCCGGCCAGTCGCGGATCCCGCTGCAGGCTCTTCCACCCGGTTCCAGATCCGAATTTGTCGATCCGTCGTATTCTGCGCGGCCGCGCCGCCCGGTGAGTAAGTGCTCGGAGAGACAGCGCTGGCTCCCTCGGAACTTCGCGTACCGGATACATTGCCCGGCGTGATCCGTTCCACCCCTTGCGAGTTCCCCGCGACGGGAGGGGCCGAGGGAGCCTCTCTGACGACCGCGGATCCCATCGACCGCGGGCTTCGCGTAAGGCCATCCGCCGCAGGGATCTGCACTGTGGCCGCAGGACCTGTGCCCGTACGGCTGGAGACACCCGGATCGTAGCTTCTCACCGTCGGCTTCACGTCGAGCCGGTCTTTGACCAGCCTGCCGCTTCTCCAGGGTTCGCGCACCTCCGCCACCGACGTCCCTCCCGCTCCGCCACGCGCCGGAGGCCCGTTCACAAACTGATCCACGGGTGCGGTACGAAAAGCGCCCGGAACGTGCCGGTTCACCAGATCGTCCGGATCACGACGTTGGACCGACCGGATGTCGTTCAGGTAGTGCCTGTATCTCGCGTTGTACCAATAGTTATTGACACTATAGTAATCACCCGGTCCCAGCGGGGCCCACGAGACCCAGCCCGGGCCGTCATAGAAGCGCACCAGGCCCGGAGACCAGAAATGGAACCCGAAAGATGGACCCGGGAGCCAGCACCAGCCGAACGAACTGAAGTACCACCTCCCGTAGTGATAGGGGAGCCATCCCCAGGGCTCGTAGGAAACCCATGTCCAACCCCAGTACGGACGGTAGCACCAGCGGCCGTCATAGTAAGGACTCCAACCGGCGCCGACATAGTATGGCACCCAACCGTAGCCGTAGGCGCCGATGTCAACCCATTGGCCATAGCGATCAAGGTCGCTCACACCCATGTAAACATAGTCCGGGACGTACTTCGTGCTCACGTACGCCACCTCGTCGGCCGTCCGGCGGTCGGTCCACTCGTCCCATCCGTCCCGCCCCTCGTAACTGGAGATCACCGGGGCCGGCTGCTCGCCCGCCTCCACGTGAATCAGCTCGCCTTTGTCTATCTTCCGGGAGAAGTTACCACCGGAAGCCTGCATGCTCCCTTTCCGGACAATGCCATCGCTGTCGCCGGTCTCTGTCACATCGAAACGGTAGACACCCTCGTGAAGGGTGTGAAACGAAGCGGCAGGCGTGCTGACGTCGAAGGGGATCTTGCCGTGCCGCGTGAGAGTGCACAGCCCTGCCAGCACGCGGATCTGCACGAGGTTCTCGTTCATCAAAACGAATTCAACATCCGTCTTTTCGGCGAGCCGGAGTACCGATCCTTCGTCGAATTCGATTTCCGCCCTGCCGTCGTTTCCCGTATAGATGCGGTCTCCGGGCTGCAACGCCAGGTTGATGGAGGCAGTGGTCCAATCCACCTCGTTCGGGTGCTGGAAGCTGACATGCCCTTCGACGAAGGAAAGTCGCGCAATTCGGGCGTAGTCATCCGAACGGGCTGATCCGGAAAAACAGAGCACTGCGAACAGTGCCGCGGCACAATCAAATCTCCACCTCATAACGGCCCCCGCTGCGGAACCCTTCTTTCGGCTCCACACTAAACTAGATGCATTCGAGGACTCAAAGTGTCAACGGATGGGCGCATTTGCAGCCTGCCTTGCCGTGCCGCGCGAGTCGACCCCGACCACCTCGCGCACGTAAGGGGACAGGTCGCAACTCACCACCCGTCCGACTTCTGCAAGGAGGAACTCCGCAGTTTCTCCCGCGGTCTGGAACTCCAGGGCTCGCCGCGCTATTTCGGCGGCGGAAGTCATTGTAACCTCACGAATTACCTTGCGGATGTGAGCGATGGACATGCAATTCATGCTCAGCTCCGTGAAGCCCATGCCCAGCAGGAGAACCGCAAAAACCGGGTTCGCCGACATCTCACCGCATATGCGCACGGGTTTGTTCTGGGCGGCAGCGACGGAAGCAATCCGACCAAGCGAACGGAGCATCGCCGGGTGAAGAGGCTGAAAGAGGTGAGCGACCTTCGGATTCCCGCGATCGACAGCAAGCAGGTACTGGATCAGATCGTTCGTTCCTACGCAGAGGAAGTCGACCTCGCGCGCCAGCGCTTCCAGCGAGATGACCGCCGCGGGAACCTCGACCATCACGCCGATGGGAACGGCGGCGACCGCCGGTCCGCAGGAATCGAGCAATTCTCTGCCAATCCTCTCGATGACCGCCTTTGCCGCACGCACCTCCTCGACCGAGGCGATCATGGGAAGCACGATCTCAACCTTGCCGGAGCAGCTGGCGCGCAGGATCGCCTCGACTTGCGCAGCGAAGAGTTCCTCCTTGACGAGGCTGAGCCGTATACCCCTGAGCCCCATGCTCGGGTTGTTCTGACCGGAGATGTCGACTCCCGACCAGCCGTTTTCGGCACCGAGGTCGAGCGTCCGCACCGCGACCGGATGCGGCGACATCTCACGCGCGAGCATGCTGTAGGTCTCGAGCTGGTCTTCCATGGTGGGTGCGTGTCCCGCATTCTTGAGGAACAGCAATTCGGAGCGAAACAACCCGATACCCTCCGCCGCGCTCCTCTGCGCGACCAGCACCTCCAACGGCAGCTCGGTGTTGGCTTTCAGCACCACTCTTACGCCGTCCCGGGTCGCGGTGGCGGTGCCTGCAGGCGCCGGGGGTTGAGCCATGACCAGGAATTCCTCGAGCCGGATCCGGACCGAGCCGAGGCGTTCCGGGCTGGGATGAAGAATCACCCTCCCTTCATCCCCGTCCAGCAACAGGGTGTCTCCCGTCGTGACTTCCGGGATGAAGTCCCGTATTTCCATCACAGCCGGGAGGCCAAGGCTGCGCGCAAGTATGGCCGTGTGAGACGTGCGTCCCCCTCCCTCCAGTGCCAGGCCGCGCACTCGCTCCAGGTCTATGGTCGCGAAGAAAGCCGGATTGAAAGCCTGCGCAACGATGATGACGTCCTGGGGCAGCGTTTCCCACCTCAGGGGCTTGGCGCCGGACAGGTTGAGTATCAGGCGTTCGAGAACGCTCTCAATATCGCTCACACGCTCCCGGAAATACTGGTCGTCGAGCGACAGATAAGCGCGACGGATCCGGTCCTCGACACATCGAACCGCCCACTCGGCGTTGGCCTGCTCCTGCCGGACGATTCCGGCCATCTCGGCAATCAGGCTGCGGTCGTCAAGCATCAGGAGATTGGCTTCCAGAATATAGCTCTGCTCGAATCCGACCTCCTTCTCGAGGCGCGCCTTCAGTGTTTCCAGCTGTTCCCTGGACGCCGCAATGGCGGTCTCCAACCTGTTCACTTCCTCGTCGATCAGATGCGCGGGGACACTCGTCCTGAGCACGACGCGATGCTGGCTGTCCAGCTTGAGCGCCTGTCCAAGAACAATTCCGGGGGATACTCCGTTCCCGCGAAAAACTGT
>JAFNAH010000226.1 GCA_017860075.1 Acidobacteriota bacterium
TCGCAGCTCGGGCCGGTCCATGATCAATCGCCCATTCTCGTCCCGCGCGTACCCAAGGTCGTGACAGGCGCAGATCCGCCGCGCGAGGTCATCGTTGTTCGTCACGACGCCGCCCCCCTCGCCCGCGGTCATGTTCTTGTTCATCTGAAAACTGAATATCCCGATGTCGCCAAAAGTCCCGATCTTTTGACCGGCAACCGTCCCGCCGGCACACTGTGCGCCATCCTCGAGCAGGAAGAGTCCCCGCTCGCGCGCCAGGTCGCGTACCGCCCTGACGTCGCCCGGGGCGCCGCTCATGTGCGTCATGATGATGCCCCGTGTTCTGTCTGTTATCTGCCGGGCAACCTCCGCCGGATTCAGGCAGAACGTATCGTCGATGTCGGCAAGCACGGGGATCGCGCCGTGGTTCACGACCGCCGCGATGACCGAGACCCAGAGATATGCGGGCACGATCACTTCCTGCCCGGGGCCGACTCCGAGCGCGGAGAGCGCGGTGTGCAGGGCGCCTGTCCCGCTCGAGACAGCCACGGCATGTTTTGCCCCGACGAACTGCGCGAACTCGCGCTCGAACGACGCGACCTCGGATTGCAGGTCGATGCCGTAGTATCGGAACAGGGATCGCGACTTCAGTACGCGCACCGCTGCCGCGATCTCGCGGTCATCGATGTGGTGCACGCCGGGGAATTCCAGCGGTAGCGGCTCCGTCCGTACGGGCTTGCCGCCGTGTATTGCCAAGGTCTCGGGTGTCTTTTCGCTCATGAATCATCTCCAGGCAGAAAATAGATGACGGTGTAGTCGGTTCCGGCCCATGCCGAAGCATGATTCTCCCACCATCGGCCCCGGAAACGATCAGATTTTTATGCATGAACCGGGATTTGGACCTGGTCCTGGACTTCTTCTGGCACGCGGAGACAATCGATCGAGGAGCGTCGATCCAGGTCCAAGTCCAGGTTTAATGGATTGCGCACAAACCGGCATGTCGATCATCATAGGGCGAGCTGCGGCACCCGCCGCCTCGAAAGAGGGGATGGCAGGACTATGAATTCATTCGAGCGATTCCGGAACCGGTTGCATGGCGATGCCGTAGATCGGCCGCCGAACTTCAACATTGTGATGGCCTTCGCAGTCCATTACATCGGTCAGCCCCTTTCCCGCTACTACCGGGACTATCGCGTCCTCGCTGAGGCAAACCTCGCGGTCGTAGAGGCTTTCGGCCTCGATATCGCCCAGGCCATATCGGATCCGTATCGCGAGGCAGCAGACTGGGGACTGGAAATAGAATACCCGGACGACGGCTTGCTGCTCCGCAAGCGCACTCTCATCCTGGATCCATCGGACCTGGCCCGCCTGAAGCCCCCGGACCCGCGCTCCGGCCGGCGCATGAGCGACCGGTTGGAAGGGATTCGCTGCCTGCGGGAAAAACTCGGCGGCGAGGTTCCGGTCATGGGATGGGTAGAGGGCGCGCTGGCCGAGGCGAATGTGCTTCGCGGAGACACGGCGCTCATGACCGATCTCTATGATCGGCCAGAGTGGGTTGCCGAACTCCTCGGCCTTTGCGCCGGGGTGGAGATCGAATTCGCCCGGGCGCAGATTGAAGCCGGAGCCGATATCATCGGCCTGGGGGATGCCATCGCATCGCAGGTTTCGCCCCGCATGTATGAGGATTTCGCCCTTCCGCACGAGAAGAAGATCTTCGAGGCAGTGCGCGAAATGGGAGCCGTTCCCCGGCTCCACATCTGCGGAGACACGACACGCCTCCTGCCGCTGATGGCTCAAAGCGGTGCGGAGATCGTCGACCTGGACTGGATGGTTGATCTGAATGCCGCGACAGCCTGTTTCGGCGATGGCGGACCCGCCATCTGCGGGAACTTCGACCCGGTGGCGATCATGCTGCGGGGAAATCCCGCCCTGGTTCGGGAAGCGGTCGTCCGGTGCGTCCGCGACGGAGGCCGGCGCTCCTTCAACGCAGCGGGGTGCGAAATCCCGGATGGGACACCCCAGGAGAACCTGCTGGCACAGGTAGATGCGCTCGTCTCGCTCGGCGTGTCATGAGGGCTCCTCGCCGGCCAGCAAACGGCGTGCGAGACGGACGTAAAGATCGGTGCCTGCCACCAGCTCCCGCTTCGACAATCGCTCGTGGTCGGTGTGAGCCTCCAGGATCGAACCCGGGCCAAGCAGGAAGGGCTTGCCCCAACGGTCCAGGAAGGAGACGTCGCTCGCGAAGGAGACTACGGTCGTCTCGAAACCCTCCATCACGCCCATGCGCACGATCGGGACTTCGAACCTGTAGTGGATCTCACAGCGACCGCGGACAAGTGAATCCAGGCGTTTCTTTAGGCCCACAGCCGGTACTACCAGGCGAAACATCACCTCGGCACGGGCGAAATCGGGGATCACATTCGGTTTCGTGCCGCCTTCGAGGACGCCGATGTTACAGGTGGATTGGCCGAGTTCGGGTTCGGATGGAAGTTCCAGGCTGCGCAAGTCCTGAAGAACGTCGAGCAACTTGAGGATCGCCGATTCGCCCTGCTCGGGATAGGCGGAGTGTGCCGACCTGCCGCGCGCCACGAGTTCGACGCGGAGCGACCCTTTGGATGCAAGAGCCAGCCGGTTCTCCGTCGGCTCTCCGTCGATGAAGTATCTCGAACCGCACGGGGTCTTGTTGGCCAGGATCGCGCCGGCGCTGTTGCGCTCCTCGCCGACCACGAACAGCAATCCGAGCCGAGTCTCACCCTCTGCGCGCAGGCGTTCGGCGGCTTCGACCTGCGCTGCGATGATTCCCTTGGCGTCACAGGCGCCCCTTCCGTAGATGAATTCATCGTCCTCGCGGAACGCGATGTGCGGCGGTACTGTATCCATGTGAGTCGTGAAAATCACGACCGGGTCACCTGCGAAAGCCTGGACGTTGTATCTTTCAGGAGCCGCTTCCTGCAGCGTAACGCTGTAGCCGAGACCGGCGAGATAGTCGCGCAGGTAGAAAGCGATCTGCTTTTCGTTGCCGGTGATTGACTCTATCTCAATCAGGTTCCTGGTAAGTTCGAACAGTCGCATACGAGCTTCAGCCTCCCTGGCCAAGATTGCGGGGGTATCGCTCCATTCACGCTCTACCTCGCAGATAATACAGCTCAACCAGCAGTGACAGAACCAGCGAGAGCACGGCAACTTCGATGCCGGGGAGATGAAACAGTGCCCCCGCGAACATCAGCGACCCGGTCAGAGCCAGGTTGATCCCCATCCCCCGGTAGATGACGCCCGTCTTGCGTGCCGACATCAGCAGTCCGCGATACCAGCTGTGAACGGAGTTGATGAACGGCATGGGGACAAACAGCAGGATCCCGGGCGTGACGAAGCGTGCCAGAAGGTCGGGGATGCCGGCAACGTAGCGCAGATAGAGGCTGGCCAGCGGAGTCGCAGCGAGTAGCAGCATCGCGGCCGAGGATATCACTCCCACTGTCCGGCAAAACCTGCGCACGGACTCCCTGTGAATGTAGTCCGAGACCAGCGCGATCACGGCCTCGGGCAAGGCGAATGCGGCGCTGCGGAAAATAAACAGGATGCCCCATATCACAGGCCAGGCCGCCAGCGTCTCACGGGGGTGAGGCATGCGGGCAAGTCCTGCTCCGACGATGGGCTGCGCGAGGAGCGTGAGGAGCGAGGTCGCAGCCAGCGGCGTGTGAAACTTCAGGACGTCCGTAAAGCTCACCAAGTCGGCGGAGGACGCGGCAGGCTTGTTCAGAACCCGGCGGATCGTCGTGCGCGCCACAAACGCCACGAACAGTGCTTCTGTAATGACACCCGCCATCAGCGCGATGCTCGCGATGCACACACCGGGCAAGGAAGTAAGGATCGCGAGCCCGATCCCGGCGCCGGCGCTCGCAAGAAGGCGTGAGACCGTGCCGTATCCTACCCAGCGAGTCTGGCCGTGCCGGATGAGCACACCCTGGACGAATCTCCGGAACCCGATCGCCGCCGACCACCCGACCATGATCATCAGCCCGGGTTGCGCGGCGTCTGCTATCGGCCCGGGGATCCCCATGATCCGCCGCACGATGAGGTCGAAAAGCGGAGTAAACGCGACCAGGATCGCGACAATCGTGACCAGCGTATTGAGCCAGATCACGAAACGGCGCAGCACGCGGTAGTTACGACCGCTGGTGGCGAGCGCCGTGCTGGTCGCCAGCAGCATGATCACCGGGCTTTCGATGGCGATCTCGAGGCTGGTTACGATACCGAAAGCAGCCAGCTGTGTCGCGATGTCGCCCAAGCGTGCGATTACCGCCTGAAGGACCGGGCCCTCCGCGCTCATCAGAAGCCAGCTCGCGGCCA
>JAFNAH010000227.1 GCA_017860075.1 Acidobacteriota bacterium
CCGCATCACCGTCCATGAGCCGATTCCGGTCGAGGGGTATTCCCGCGAGAACCTTGCCGGCTTGATCGAACTCACGCGTGCGAGCGTCGAGTCGGCTCTCTGAGAAAAGCTGACCCGCGAAGAGAGGCGCATAACGCGATGTTCAACAATCTCACCGTGCTCAGCCCGGCCGGAATCGAGGGCATCCATGAAGCCACACTGGAGTTGTTGCGGGATGTCGGTGTCCATATCCCGGACAGCGAGGCTCCATGGATGCCCAGTCCGGCATGGAGCGTGCGGTCACACTCCTGATGGGTGCTCTTGCCGGCGCGGATACCTTCGGGCACATGGGCATCGTCGGGCTGGACCAGGCCGGGAGCCTGCTGCAACTTGTCGTCGACAACGAGGTGGCGGGCTACGTCAAGAGACTTCTGCGCGGGTTCGAGGTAAACAGCGAGACGCTGGCATTGCCGGTAACCCGTGAGGTCGGCATCGGCGGCAGTTTCCTCGCCGAACAGCATACCTGCGAGAACTTCCGTTCCGAGACCTGGTTTCCCGGAGTATGCGACCGCCGGCGATGGGAAGCCTGGGAGGCGGACGGCTCGCGTTCTATCGCCGACCAGGCGCGCGCACACGTGAGCCGGATTCTCTCCACCCACAAGACACATCCCTGTGAGGCGGCCCTGGCACGGGAACTGGATCGTATCGCCGTCTCAGCCGCCCAGGCATAGGGGATAATCGCGACAGGAGCTACGGTAGGAGGAGTCTCCCAAAAAGACCTGGACCTCGACCTGGACTTGGACCTGGACGTAGACGCACGGCAACAGCCTGCAAGATCAAAATAGGAACAACGGCAATTGCCTGGTTCCGAAGGAGTGGTCTAAGTCTAGGTCGAAGTCCAAGTCTAAGTCCAAGTCAAGGTTCCTGCCGGTGATTTGCTCTTCCGAGGCAGGATTTGCGGCCGTCTCGCTCGAGCCGCCTCAGAATCGGTACGAAACATTAATGAAGAGATTCCGGCCGGGCTCGTAGACACGGGTCCCTGACCGATACGGGTCACGCTGGTAAGACAGGTTCTCATAGTAGAACCTGTCGAAGATGTTGTGCACGCCGGCCGCCACGGCAAACCGTCTGAAGTTGAATCCCGCCCTCAGGTTGGCGATTCCATACCCGGGAGTCGGTGTCTCCTGTAGATCCGTGTCCAGGTTGTCCTGAGGGCCTGCGAACACTCCCTCGATCTCGGCCCAGTACCTGCCCGTGTCGTAGCGCAGATCGGTGCGCGAGTTGATCGGCGGCATCTCGGCGATGTTGGTCGAGAAAATGTTCCGCGCGGGGTCGGGACCCTGAGTCCCGCGTACGTAAGCCATGGCGCTTGAAAGGAACAACCGCGACGTGAAGGAATAGACCAATTGGATTTCCGTGCCGTAAATGCTGGCATCGATGTTCTGGTATGAGCGTGCCTTTGAGTTCATGATCCCCGGGATCGGGTTGACTTTCGGGACCCCGGTCAGAGCGATGTAGTTGCCCACCTGGTTCCAGAAGAAGTCCGAGGTCACGAACAGGCCGCGCTGGCGCAGTGTAATCGATCCGTCGAAACCGGTGTTCCGGCTCGGCTCCAGATCGGGGTTCCCCACCCAGTCCGATCCGGCCCTCCGCAGTGCAAAATATCGCTCCACCGCGTCAGGAATCCTGACGATACTGCCGATGCCTGCGCTGAACTCCAGCCCCACGGGCATCTGGTAGATCAAGCGTGCGCTACCGGACGGAAATGCGTCGACGGCCGACGTGCTCCGGGTAGAGTTGTAGGCAAAATACAGGTTCGTATTCGCGAGGGTCGGGTCGGCGCTGCTGTCGGTCCTGTCGACACGCCCGCCCATCTCCAGTCTCAGATTGTCGCGCAGTGATTTCTTGTACTCGACGTATGCCCCGACCGAGATCGTTCCGACATCAGGAATGGAAGCCTGGGGCTTGTAGGCCATGCCGGCCATCTGCGTGGAGGCACTCCAATAACGGTTGAAGACTTCCAACCCGAACGTCAGATCTTTCAGGCCGGCCTCAACCTTCCCGCCCGCCGCGCTTGTGGTGGCGTATGTGCCCATGCTGTATCCACGCGGCGTATTCAGGGAGGAGGTCCTGAATTCATCGGTCATCCAGTGCTTCACCTGCGTGTAGTAACCCTGGAAGGTGAGCGATTCGACGCGGCCAAACGGATTCTCGATCTGATAGCCGAAGTTGACCCGATCCGCGTCGTCATAGATCGCATCCATCATGAGATACGGATAAAGGACACGGTCCGCCTGCTGCCGCGAGTATGAAATCTGCATCAGATGGTTGGAGCGAGGGGACACGGAGAACTTGCCCCATGCCGTGCCGATGGCAAACGCGTCGCTGTCCTGGGCGCTCTGGAGATAGTTGCCGTATTGCGTGAAGCTCTTGCCTGACCCATCGACGAACGGATGTGAGATCCGGTAGGAGTATCCGCCCAGAGCCGAGAACCTGCCGTTCGCGTACTGGATCGTTGCCGAGGGGTTCAAAAAGTCATAGGAGCCCGACGACAGGTTTGCGGTTGCGTGAAATCCCTGCTCCGGTTTCCGTGTGATGATGTTGACAAGTCCGCCGAGGCTCCCCTGGTTCCTCACGTCGAACGGACCTTTCGCTATTTCGATCCGGTCCACCTCGGCGAAGTCGACGTGAAATACCGCAGGATCCATGTGGTTCGGGCATGCCCCATAGATCCGTTCGCCGTCGATCAGCACATTCAGATCCCGGCTTTGGAGGCCCCGGATCACGACATCGTTCGCGATCCCGCCTTTACGGAGTTTGGTAATGCCGTTGACGTGAGCCGCGGCTTCGCCGACATCGCGCGCCGAGCTTTCACGCACCTCCGTCGCCTGCACACTGTCACGGGGAGCGGTCCCGACAACCGTAATGATTTCCCGGATGGTGGCAATGGCAAGCCTGAAATCCACTGTCCGGGACTCCCCTTCCCAAAGCGTGACCTCCTCGGTCGCAGAAGGCTCAAAACCATCGAGTTCTACCCGGACCTGGTATCTTCCCGGAGGCAGATCCGGCAAGCGGTAAACACCGCGCCCGCCCGCGATCACACCGAAGATCCTGTCGTCTACCATCTGACGGACGGAGATCCGCGCCCCGGGGAGGCCGGATCCATCGGGCGCAGTTATGAGTCCCGTGATCTCGCCGGTTTTCGGCGCGGCATGCGCCAGCGGAATAATGCCTGACAAGCAGCAGCAAAGAAGAATCGCAAGAGAATGGTTCCGCCCTTTCACGACGTCCCTCCCGTAACGCTCCACAAATCCAGCCGCGCCCGACCGCGGGTACCCTGCACCGCCGGCCGCAGGCCATCATGAGTGCAGCAGAGATCCCGCGTGCACCCGGCCAGACGCGGAAAACGATTGTCTTGAATGGGGGGAAATCAGGATCGGGGGGGTGGCGTAGGGGGAAGCAGCAGGACCGATTGGGGTCCCGGCAAGATCTCGCAGGCGAACAGGGTGGAAGACTGATCCCGCATCAGCCGCTCGGACACAGGGATGAGCACCTCGTCCCCGGTCGCAAGCGTCCCGGCAGGAATCTCCCCGGATGAGAGCCCGCAGCCGCAGGACTTTCCTGCTGCCGGGACACAATGGTGCACACCGTCTTCATCGAGGTAGCATCTGGATGTGCAACAACTGGCCTCGGAACATCCAACAGTCATCGCGCCCGGCAAGACAGGTGCACGGCGGGACAGAAATAGCTCGGGCGTCAGGCGGACCGGCAGGCTGAACGATGCAAATGCGTAAAACAGCAGCGCAAGGAGACCGGCACAGCGACGCCGGCGCATTGTTTCAGAATTGCCGCTTCCCGACCTTTCCTGCAAGAGGGAGAAAGTCACAGGCCACCTAATCCCGATGATGACTGATTTTTGCATACGCTATCAGATGCGTCAATATCACTCCCGCGCGAGGGAGCACCCTTCCTGGCCGGCCCGCCGGACGGTTACCTCGGCCAGTATCGCCGGAACGACTCGTGGGATCTTCAGCTCCGCTGCACCTTCTGACCAGGGTATCAAAGCGCCCATTGCGAAACTCGGGAACTTCGTGGAGTATAGTTGAGGGCCGGATCCGAAAACCGGCGCATCGTCTGAGGCGCGTTCGGTTTAGGGCGGATTCCAGAAACGGCGGCTCGGGCCTCGCGAGCACCGGCAAACCGGAAGGAGGAGGGAGATGTCTGAGAAAGTAGGCTTCATCGGGCTGGGGATCATGGGCGGAGGTATGGCACGCAACCTTTTAAAATCCGGCCTGGAGGTCCGTGTGTGGAATCGGACCCCGGCACGGATGCAG
>JAFNAH010000228.1 GCA_017860075.1 Acidobacteriota bacterium
TCGCCTTGTTGCTGGAGCGTCCTGGACAGGTAGTCACTCGCGATGACCTGAGGCGGCGGCTTTGGCGCGAGGACGTGTTCGTCGACTTCGACAACAGCCTGAACATCGCGATCGCCCGCCTGCGAACGGCGCTGGGCGACTCGGCCGAACATCCACGCTTTATCGAGACGCTCCCGAAGCGGGGGTACCGGTTTATCGGCCAGGCGTCGCCATCGGCTTCCGCAACCGACACAGGGCCGGCGCGCAAGCCCAGGCTGGTGGTGCTTCCGTTCCTGAATCTGAGCGGTGATCCGGCGCGGGAGTACTTCAGCGACGCGATGACTGACGAGATCATCACCGAGCTGGCCAGCATGGCGCCGGACCAGTTGGCAGTAATTGCCCGGACGTCGGCCATGCACTACAAGGGGAGCCGGGAGGATGTGCGCCAGATCGGCCGCGAGCTGGGAGTGGACTACGTCGTAGAAGGAGCTGTCCGCCACGACAAAGAACGGGTCGCAGTGAACGTTCAGCTCATTCAGACCAACGACCAGGCGCACCTGTTTGCCAGGAGGTACGAGGCGGAGCTGTCCGACATTTTCCGCATTCAGCACTCCGTCGCGCAGGATATCGCCGCGCACATACCGGCAGTTGCGGACAAGGTCCACGGGAAGCAGCTCAAATGGAAGGTGACGGAGAGCCTTGCGGCCTACAACGAGTACATCAAAGGCCGGTACGAGATGTGGAAGTGGACGCCGGAGGGCGTGGGGAAAGCAAAGCAGCACTTCGAAGCGGCGCTCGCTCACGATCCCAACTTTGCCCTGGCTTGCGACGGCCTCGCCAATCTCTACGGGTACCTTGGTCTGTGGGGATTCCTGCCGCCCGATGAAGCGGAACCCTGTCGCTGGTTCTACGGCCTGCGGGCTTTCGAACTCGACCCCTCTCTGGCCGAACCGCGCACCCACGTCGCGTATCATCCCGAGAAATGCCGCTACGAAGATGCTTACTCCTACAACTGGGTGGAAGCCGAGAAACAGATGGCGTACGCGCGAGACCTGAACCCGAATTCACCCCTGGTTCGGGTGAGGCACTCGACAGTCCTGGGAGTGCTTGGGCGGACCGAGGAGGCCGTCGCAGAGCTGGAATGTGCGCTGGAACTCGACCCGTTGTCACTGGAGGTTCGCTGCTGGCTGGTGCTAGAGCTCCTTTTCGGACACCAGTACGAGCGCGGGCTCGAGCAGGGACGTCAACTGGTCGAGCTCGAACCCGGGCACCACATTGCTCACATGGTGCTCGGCCTGGTTTACATGGGAATGAAGAGATTCGAGGAGAGCGTAAGTGTATTTCGCCGTGCTGCCGAGCTCTCCGGCGAGTTCCCCCTCATGCTGGGATGGCTCGGCCTGGCATTGGGGTTGGGCGGGCAGACGGCTGAAGCCAGGGTAGTTCTGGAGCGGCTTCGTGAGATCGCGAACGAGAGATTCGTGCTGCCGACGAGTTTTGCCTGGCTCCACCTCGGACTCGGCGAGACCGACGATGCCTTCGCATGGATGGAGCAGGCCGCGAACCATAACGACGAGTGGGTCCATCCGCTCAAGACCTATCCGTTCCTGGATCCGCTCCGCTCAGATCCGCGGTTTCACATGCTCATGCGCAAGTTGAGCCTGGAATGACTTGCGGGAATTGAAACCCGAGTTGGTGCCGGCTCGCCGCCTACCCCTGCCGCTCTCTGGCTTCGGTCGGAAAGGATCTAACAAGCCCCCGTTCTCCCCTTACGTCGTCCGTTCCCCCATCGGAACTGCGGGCCGTAAGCAGGCGGTCCGGTACGAGTCGGAGACGATCTTTCTCGACCTCATCGACACCCAGCGCGGTGATCGCGAGCAGGCCGTTGTCGAGGCGCTCGATCCAACCCTTCTCTCTCAGATACTCCACAAGCTCGATCGGGATTCTCATCAGGCGCGCAGCTTCCATCTCTCCGAGGCCGGGATTCTGCATCCTGCTCCTGCGCTGCACGTAGTAGAGGCCCAGCAGGCGTTCGCGCACGTCCTTGTCGTCCGAGAACCCGCGGCCCGCTGAGGCATCAGACGCCAGCTTCCACTTTGTCTCCCAGAATTTCTGGTACTTCAGGTCGTAGGCAGCGCGAGCCTCGGGTTTCGTGAGTGTGTCGTTCGCCTCGACGAGGAGCCTGAATCTTTCCGGGTCGCCCTGCGGGTTGTCGGGATGACATTTCTTCGCGAGATGACGGAAGATCCGCTGGATCGTGTCCTCATCCGCATTCGGGCTGACTTGCATCAGCTCGTAGTAGTCGATAAACGGGGCTTCGATCACTCGTCTTCCCTTCCGGACCTTCGATTTGCAGGTCCCAGCTCACAGAGATAGAGTATCGGCGCCGCGCCCGGTGAACGGCAGGAAAAAGTTCATTCCCGGACGAGGCCAAGGCATCCTGCTCACATTTCCGCAGGTCTCTCAACCGGCGGTGTAAGATAAACCCTGGAGAGACAATAACAGAGGAGCTGCAATGAGGAAAGCAATCTTGACGGGCGTTCTGTCGGCGTTGGGCTTTGCATTCCAGACACCGCAGGGAAAGGCGCCGATGATGGACTCAATCAACAGCGAGGCGCTGAAAGCCGACGTTTCCTTCCTCGCAAGCGATCTTTCGCAGGGCCGCCTGACCGACACGCCTGCAAACCGCTGGGTGGCGGAATGGATCAGGTCGCGCTTCGAGCGGATCGGGCTGGAGACTGTCGATCCCGGCGGGTCTTATTACCAGACCTACTACCTGATGACCTCCACGCTTGGGAAAGAGAACCTGTTGGAGGTGTCCGGAGAAGGTGTCACGCTGCAGCTGGCTCCGGGGCAGGACTACTACCCGCACAACTTCAGCGCAAGCGGCCTGGTACGCGGCCCGCTCGTATACGCGGGGTTCGGCATGACAGTCCCGGATCTTTCGTATGACGACTACAGGGGGCAGGATTTGTCCGGAAGGGTGGTCCTCGTGCTGAACGGCGAGCCGGGGGACCAGGACCCGACCAGTCCCTTTGACGGTGTCGTCCGCAGCGAGGCTTCCAGTCCGCTGCGCAAGACGCTGTTCGCACAGGAGCACGGGGCCGCGGGAATTCTCTTCGTGCGTGACGTTCATAGCCATCCCGGCCCGGAGGATTTCGAGGCCGCGGCGCGATCCTACTGGCCGGAACAGCCACCCAGGATTCCTCGTTACACGCTGGCGATGTGGTCGGACCAGGTCCGTATCCCGGCGGCCGAGATTTCGACAGCACTGGCAAGAATCCTCGTCCGGGGATCGAAAAGGAGCCTGGAAGAGCTCGCGGAAGCCGCGGAATCGCAGGCCGGCATGACCACGCTCCCCCTGCCGGCCTTCACAGTCAGCCTGAAAACTGCCGTGCAGCGGCACACGGTTCCCGACCGCAATGTCGTCGGCCTGCTCGGGGGCTCCGACCCGAAGCTGAAGGCTGAGCACATCATCATCTGCGGTCATTACGATCACAATGGGATGGAGGGCAGCCAGGCCTATCCCGGCGCGGACGATGACGCATCCGGGATCGTAGGCACCATCGCGATTGCCGACGCGTATGTGCAGGCGGCGCGTGCCGGGCAGCGTCCGAAGCGAAGCGTGCTCTTCGCCGCCTGGGATACGGAGGAACGCGGATTGCTGGGCGCGTGGGCGTACGCGGAATCTCCCCTTCTGCCTCGTGACAGGATCGTCGCGGTCCTGAACCTGGACATGATTTCGCGCGACGAGGAGGTCCCCGTGGGAGGCGGACCAAAATTCAACGGGCTGGAAGTGCAGACGGCGGAATCAAACAGGAATGCGGTGAACATCCTCGGTACGGTGCGCAGCCCCGACCTCAAAGTCGAAACGGAGAAGGCGAACAAGGAGATCGGACTGGATCTCAGGTTTCGATATGACAACAATGCCTCGAACCTGCTGAGACGGAGCGATCACTGGCCTTTCATGCAACACGGGATCCCGGCAGTCTGGTTCCTGACCGGGTTGCACCCTGACTACCACACGATCTACGACCGGCCGGAGAAGCTGAACTACCGGAAATTTGAAAGGATCGTAAAGCTGGTCTACCAGGAGAGTTGGAACCTGGCGCAGCAGGCCGGCCGCCCCGGGATGCTGCCGCGCAAGGGGTTGATGACGGAGGCCTCAAGCTCGAAATAAGCCCTGATCGAGTAGACCTCATCTTCGGGCATGTGGTCAACTCGCGGGTCCCCGGGCGCTCATCGCCGGTGTCGGTATCGAAATCGGGGTCGGTATCGATGATCGGTTGCGCACTCATCCCGATTCCGAGGCCCGCCGGCCGGTGACTTCGGGTGCCTATATCGATTGCGATTCCGAGCCCGACCCCGACACCTGGAACAGCGGGTGATTTGGCACGGTGAACCTTTCACGCGGGCAGGGCATGGTATCCTGTCGGGCATGCTCGAATGGATCACCGGCTACGTAGCCTCGCTCAGCCCGGCATGGTTCTATACCATACTCGCCCTGAGTGCGTTCGTTGAGAACGTCGTCCCGCCGATACCCGGGGATACTGTGACGGTCTTCGCCGCCTACGTCGTGGGGCGGACCCGGCAGGGTTTCCTCGGAGTGCTGCTTTCCACAACGGCCGGCAGCACCATGGGTTTCATGACCCTTTATGCGCTCGGGCGCTGGATCCCCAGGGACTATTTCGTCCGCCGCGATTTCAGATTCCTTCCGGCGTCGAGTTTCCAGGCAGCCGACAAATGGTTCCAAAGCCACGGCTACTGGATCGTTCTGGCAAACAGGTTCCTGTCGGGTTTCAGAAGCGTTATCTCGATTGTGTGCGGCATCTACAGGCTGCCGTGGCCGCGGGTACTTTTGCTCTCGCTGCTGGCTTGTGCCGCGTGGAATCTGCTGCTGATTTACGCCGGCTACGTGCTCGGGGCCAACTGGAGGGCCGTTGACAGGATCCTTGGAGACTACAGCCGGCTCATGCTTGTTCTCGCGCTTCTCCTTTTCGGCGCCTGGGCGTTCATGAAACGCCGACGCACACGACGTCCGCCGGTTATTAAGACGGGTGATAGTATCGAGAGTCGGGGCAGGGATGGAAAGAACCGGTAGCCGGGAACCGTCGCGACCCAAGTCCGGCTGGGTTACGGACCTGGCGATGGTCAGCGTAGTCCTGATCTGGGGCCTGAACTTCTCGGTGATGAAGGGCCTGTACGAGTATTTTCACCCGCTGGCTTTCACCTTCCTGCGTTTCCTGGTGGCGGTGATCGCCCTCACACTGGTAATGCGCGCCCTCGGAGTCTCGCTGGCGGTGGAGCGGGAGGACCTGCCGGCGCTGACTGCTCTTGGCATCCTTTCCAACACCGTCTATCAGCTCCTGTTCGTCAACGGCCTCGCGAACACGTCGGCGGGCAATGCCGGCCTGCTGATGGCCTCGACTCCGGTCTTCGCCTACGTTACGGGCGTATTCCTCAAGCGCGAAAGGTTCCGGAAAACCATACTCGGCGGGATCGTTCTTTCCATGATGGGCGTCGCCGCGATCATGATCTTCGGCAGCAGGAAGATCGCGCTCGGGACAAACTGGAAGGGTGACGTGCTGGTGCTGGCGGCGGCAATCCTCTGGGGTTTTTACAGCGGCGGATCAGTCCGGCTGATTATGAAATACGGTGCCCTCCGCGTCACTCTGTGGCTCATGCTCACCGGCACGGTGGCGCTTCTCCCTCTCATCTATCCGTGGGCGTTGCGCCAGGATTGGGCCTCCATCCCGCTCCGGGGATGGCTCGCCTTCGCCTACTCGACCTTCCTGTCGATCGTATATTCATACGTGGTCTGGTCGCACGGGATTCAGAGGATCGGAGTCTCCCGCACAGTTGTCTACTCCAACGTCACCCCTGTCGTCGCGCTCGTCGGAGCCTGGTTTCTCCTGGGAGAGAAGGCCGCGATGGGACAGCTTGCAGGCGTCGCGCTGATCCTCACGGGCGTGTTTATCGTGCGCTCACAGAAGCCGGCTGCAGTCCTTCGCAAAGTCCAGCCTGGACGTGGACTTGGACCTGAACGTGGACTTGGATCCGGACCGGAGCTTGTCGCACAGCCGCAACCGCAGAAAACCGGCCACCTCCTGCATCAAAAATACAGAATGCCCCGCTGAAAGCCCGCATCATTGTACGATCCGGGCCAGCCTCAACAGACGGTACCTATTCCAGACGGGATCTCCGATTTGCATGGCACATGCGGATGCTTGTCTTACCGCGAAGGGTTTTCGAGCTTGAGCTTCTCCATGGTAAGGCGGAAGCCCTTCTTGGTGCGCGCGTCCTTCCACGGCACACCGAAGGAACCCAGAAGCAGCCTGTCGGGCG
>JAFNAH010000229.1 GCA_017860075.1 Acidobacteriota bacterium
GGAGTCCTCGAGGCACGAGATGGCATCCATCACAAGACGGCGGACATCGGGGCGTATCCGGTCGAAAAAATACTGCTTCGGAATCCCGATGCGCAGTCCCTGAACGCCGCGCCGAAGTCCACGCAGAAATCTCCCGCGCCCTTTGCCGGCACCAGCCCCGTGGTCGGCAATCGCTTCGAGGATGATCGCGGAGTCCTCAACGCACCTGGTCATGGGACCGACATGGTCCAGGCTCGGCGCGAGCGGGATCACACCGGCAAGCGGCACCAGCCCGTAAGTAGGTTTCAGGCCGACGCACCCGCATGCAGCCGAGGGGATCCGGATCGACCCGCCGGTGTCGGTTCCCAGGGAAGCCACGCTGAGACCCGCCGCTACTGCGGCTGCACTGCCTCCGCTGGAGCCCCCGGAAACTCGAGCCGGATCCCAGGGATTATGAACAGGACCGTAGTGCGGGTTCACGCTCGTAGCCCCGAACGCAAACTCATGGAGGTTCGTCTTCCCCAGAACGACGCACCCGCTTTCCATCAGGCGGTCCACCACGGCCGCGTTGTACCCGGGGCGGTAGTTGCGGAGAATTCGGGATCCGGCAGTGGTGCGTATATTCCGGAGATTGAACAGATCCTTGAGACTGATCGGGATTCCGTGGAGCGGCCCACGGTAGAACCCGCTCGAAATCTCTTTCGTCGCCTTGCGGGCCTGAGAGAGAGCCAACTCGCCCGTAATCGTGATGAAGGCGTTGAGCGACGGTTGCAGCCTCTCCGCCCTCTCGATCATGAATCTGGTCAATTCCAGAGGCGAGATCTCGCGGCGGCGAATGAATGGGGCCAGCCGTGCTATGGTCAACGACTGATCATTTTGCAGAATCATGACACACTCGAGGTAACCGCGACCGGACCCGGTCAGGCTGCAGGCTCAGGGCTGGTCGCAGGCGGCCGATAGCTCTACAGGTGCGGAAAAACTCCTGGTCTCTTCTCCCGCCGCCGACAGGAAGATCAAAGCCGTTCCAGATGCGGATCTTCCTCTATGATCGGCCTCGATTCGACGCGTGACAGCATCAGTGTGACGACAAAAGCCGCCAGGAATACCCCCAGGAGTAAAGCGATGAAGTAGTTCCGCAGCTGTGACAGCGGCCCCAGCAGTCCCTTGACGGGGGAGGAGGCAACGATGAGCCAGTTGAGGTGCGGGAATGTCTCGGCAAAGCTTCGCTGGCTGAGGCCGTAAACCGAACGGGGTTCCTCGGACGAAATGAAGAATCGTCTCTCCCTGTCCCTGGCATTGAGAATATCAAGGGTGGCGGGGTAGGTTCGAAACTCGAGACTGCTGTACCCCGGGGCGGAGATTATATCCCCGCGAGCGTGTATGAGAGCCACGCTCATCCCGGGATCCGACTGGATCGATCCGACCAGAGCGTGGATCGGCTGCGTATCCAGGACCACCCTGAGCATGCCTTCAACGCTGCCATCTGCACTGACGATCGGCTGCGCCATGTCCATGATATAGGACCGGCTGTTTCCGTCGTAGCGAACGTTGCCGATGAAAACGGCTCCCCGGCTGCCGTCGCCGTATGCCTCCCTCCACCACTCGTCGAGTGCATGGTAGTAACGTGCCGGCTTGTCGGTCGCGGCAACGAGACGGCCGAAGAAGTCGGTGACGATCACCTGCCGGTAGGACCTGTTGACGGCAATGTACTTGCGCAGGAATCCTGCCGCATTGTTGCCCAGTATTTCCTTGACCTTGGGGGACTGCACATCCATGGAAGCCCAGGCTGTCTCCGTCTTGGGGATCGCCCTGCGGACTTCGTTCAGATCACGGCCCAGGTCCTGGTTGGCACGGTTGACGGCTTCACGCAGCACCGGCACCTCGGTAAGGGCCGCGGTCTCCATGATCTGGTTCTGCAGGTAATTGTTGATCGCCGCGAAGGCAGTGTCGGCGATTCCGCTCAGGTCGGATCCCATGCGCTCCAGATAGGCGTCTTCGAAGCTCCGGAAAAGCCACCACGTTCCGACCAGTAACGGGACTACTGCCACCAGCATCAGAAGAAAAAAGGTGCGGAAATCGATACGGATTTTCGGTTTTGCTGTCGCGTTACTCATAGCGCCTCCGAAGTGAGCAAGAGGGACGAGAGGCGCTGCTCTGAGAAAGACCCGGCGCCCCCACGTGCCCCTGTTGATCTTTCATGCGCTTTGCCGCCATGATACACCCGAATCGAGACAGCCTGCCACGGAATTCAAACGGCCCGGGAGAGAGGAAACGACCACCGATGAGAGACACGGGGAGTGAAATCCAGGCGCTGGAGAAACGCATTACGCATTGCAGACGCTGTCCCCGACTGGTGGCTTGGCGCGAGCAGGTCGCGCGCACCAGGGTAAGGCGTTTTCAGCATGAAAAGTACTGGGGTCGGCCGGTCCCGGCGTTCGGCGACGCGGCAGCCCCCCTTGTCCTTGTGGGCCTCGCGCCTGCGGCCCACGGCGGCAACCGTACAGGCCGGATGTTTACCGGTGATCGGAGCGGTGACTGGCTTTTCGGGGCACTCCACCGGTTTGGTTTCACAAACCAGCCGGCTTCGCGTGATCGACAGGACGGGCTGGCACTCTCTGATTGTTTCATCACGGCAGCCCTGCGCTGTCCGCCACCCGCGAACAAGCCGTTGCCATCCGAGCTTGAGAATTGCCGGGGGTACCTGTGCCGGGAACTCGAACTGCTTCGCTCCGCCCGTGTCTTCGTTGCCCTGGGGCGGATCGCCTTTCAGGCGTTCCTGAAGGCGTGGGCCGAGAATGGCCGTCCGTCTCCAGGCCGCAAGCCGGAGTTTCGTCACGGAGGGGAATGGGAGCTGCCCGGTGGCTTCGTCCTGATCACTTCCTATCATCCCAGTCAACAGAACACGCAGACGGGAAAACTCACCCGGGAAATGTTCCATTCAGTCTTCCGGAGGTCGAGCCAACTGGTCGATCGAGCCCGCGGCCGGAGGGACTCTGATTGAATAATTCCCGGGTTGTGTCAGAATGTCACGCCATGACGGACAAGGCCGCCACACGCAAGGTTGACACGGCCGGAAGGAGAGACTGAAATGAGCACCCGCATCATCCTCAGCACTTTCGCATGCATTTTCTCGCTCGCGATCACCCTGCCGGCGAACCAGGCCGGAGTCCAGACAATTGCAGGCAAATGGCTCGGGAATGCAGACACACCTAACGGGCCGGTCGACCTGGCGTTCGAGATACAGCAGGACGGCAACCAGCTCAAGGGCTCCGCTACAGTTTTTGAGACGTCCACGCCCATTTCGGCTCTCCGGTTTGAAGATGGCAAGTTCAGCGGCGAGATCACCGTCATGGGCGGGAACTACCGGCTCGTGGCGACGGTCAGCGAAGGCAAAATGACGGGCACCTGGGAGCAGGTCGGGGGTGACTACAAAGGAACCTGGACCGCAGAGCGCGCAACGGTTGCGCCTGCAGCCGGAATCGCAGGGACCTGGGACATCGTCGCCGAAATGCCGGACGGCAGGGCCACGTATCTCCTCGAACTGAACCAGCAGGGTGATGCGCTCAGCGGTTCAATAGGCGGAGACATGGGTTCGGCCCCGCTGGATGCACTCTCCTACAAGGACGGCAAGCTCCACTTCGAGGTCGATGCCGGGAGTGGCGTGTACGTCATTGACGGAGCGCTCGAAGGGGAAGGCTTGAAGGGCCGCTGGGCTGTCTCAGGCGGCGGCGACAGCGGTGCGTGGAGCGGAAAGCGGAAAGGATCTGCCGCCTCTGCCCAGCCGTCCATCGCGGGGACATGGGACGGCTCGGCCGATACGCCGGATGGGACAATGGCATTTCAGATGCTGATTCAACAGAACGGCGACGCCCTGACCGGCCGGATTCCCATGCCCGACGGGGCCGTCACCATGAACAAAGTATCGTTCTCCGGCGGCAAGCTTGGGTTCGAAGTGGACTACATGGGCGGCACCTACAGATTCGAAGCAACACTGGACGGCAACAGCATGAAGGGCAAGTGGTCATCTGTTGACGGCAGCGATTCAGGTCAGTTCTCTGCTCAGAAGAAGAACCCTTGACAGGCGGCTCTTCCAGAATTTGGCTGGCAGCCCGACGGATGGTAGCTTTTCGTTCATGAGCCCCGAAGAGCCTGGAATCCCAGCCTGGCTGGCCTCAAGATTCGATTTGGCCGAAGGGCTTGCCATCATCACCCTCTCGCTTGACCGCGACTTCGGTTTCCGGCCTGGTCAGAATGCAACCCTGTGGCTGACCCATCGCGGCCGGACGGTCCCCCGACCCTACTCGATCGCATCCTCACCGAGCCAG
>JAFNAH010000230.1 GCA_017860075.1 Acidobacteriota bacterium
CCGATGATTCCGATATAAGATTCTGCAATCTCATGCCGAAAATGCTAGCGAATCGACTCCCGCCCTACAACCCCCAAATAGGGAAAAACTGATTGATGGTGTAGGAAAGGTGAATATAGAAGATGGACGGTTGGGCCGGGAGTTTGGGGAACCGGACCCCATCAGCGTGGGAGAAGAATTCAGAACACAGAAGTCAGAATTTAGAGGAAGTCTCGTAAACTATTGATGGGGAATGAATAAACCCATTACTCCCGGAAACGGTGGTAGAGGGTCGGCCCTCTCCATACCTCGGGATCCTCTGCGCAGCGAACCACCAGGCCCTGGATCTCGTCCGTTTGTGCCGTCAGAAGCAAACCGTCCGACCAGTTCACGGTGGAAATCTCGAGTTCTCCCTGATCGAGCTTCTTCTGTATTGCTTCGTCATCCATCGCGGCCAGCTCGAGCCTTTCCGGTTCCAGGACTGCCCTCAGGAAGAAATGGCCGGGTATCAGCGGTATATAAGCCTCGCCCTGAAGGCGCTCTTCGAGCAGTTCCTTGTCGGGGAGGAGGTCCAGGAAAAGCCGGCCGTCGAGGCGCACCGCGTGTACTTCGTATTGGCTTGAGTCTTCTCCTGTGACATAGACCATGCGATATTCGTTCCGGCCGGTTTCTGTGATCACGATAATTTCGTCGTTGTCTTCCGAAATCCAGGTGCCCGCGAGAGCGGGTTCATACGCCGCATGTTCCTCATCCCAAAGCGGATTGACGGAAGGAAGCGGCACGCAGGCAGACAGGGTCAGCAGCGGAATCATTGCGGCAACAAAACGGATCGTTCTCATCGCACTCTCCTCCTCTCTTGCGGAGGTTTTCAGCCTCCGCTACATAAAGCGTCATTCCGGTTGAAACATTACAGCGGGGTGGATATCAGGAAGGCCGGCCGGGACGGGGCCGGTGGCGGAGGAGCCGCGCGATTGTCGTGCGGACGTAGGAGTATCTCGCAGCCAGGAACATCAGAAGCAGGCCCGTGACCACCAGGGTCACAGGCCACGCAACATGGTCTCTCAGCCAGTTCTGCTGGAGTCGGACAATGCCTATGGCGAGAAACAGCATGCCGCTTGCCAGGTAGTTCTTCATCTGCTTCGGGATGCTCAGGAGGACGAACATGCAGGCGACCACCGGGAGCAGGACTTCGAAAGCCTGCGCTTCATGCCGCAGAGAAAGGCTTGCAGGCGATTCATTCCAGAGGCGGGTCGCTTCGAGTCCCAGCAGGAACAACGGGATCAGGACGTGGCCCGGAATCACAAAACGAAACGCCTTGCCGACCGCTCGCATCTGGGCCGAGCGCCCCTGCTCGCATAACAGCTGCAGGATAAAGTAGATCCCGGCATTGATGATGAAAAGGTAGTCGATGTTGGAACGGGTGAAGGGAGCGGCACGCCCCAACCACTCGGCATAGGGCTTGTGAAAAGCGGCGATACCACTGAGCGAGACATAGGTGAAGAAGACGGCGATCGGGTAGAAATAGCGGGAATCGGCAGCGAGCCGGAGTCTCTCGAGAGCAACCGCGACGAGAAAGAACAGCAGCGCGGCAGGAATCAGGCGCATGTAAAGGCGGCCGGGATCCTTTTCGAGCCACTCGAGCATTCCCATCCGGAGCAGCGTCACACAGCAGAGAAGCGCCAGCATGACCGCGAGCGCGAGCGAGAAAACCGAGGACTTCGTGAACCTCCTGAGCCAGACGTACGCGGGCAGAGACAGGAACAGCGCCCACCAGAGCTGGGCATTGGTGGTCTTCTTGAAACTCTCAAACTGATAGAGGAACTCGAGGTCCTCGCGGCCCTTCGTCAGGCCCCTGAAGAGCCCGTATTCACCCAGCGCCAGGACCAGAGCGACCGGCAGCAGCAGGCATGCCGCAAGCAGGTACGCAACCCCGATGCGGATGCGCCCTGCCCTCCAGCTGCGTATGCCGTACCAGGCGGTCGGGATTGTGGCCCCGGCTACCAGCAAGACGGCAGGCGTGCCTGTGAGATTCATGTAGCGAAATAGAAAGACGAGGGCCGCACCGACAACGAGAATCCAGGCACCCATGTACAGCCCGACCTGCGGCAGCGAGAGCCGCCGTACTTCCATGATCCACGCATCCTCACGCTCGACGAGACGATCGTATCCCTTTCGAAGCGAGTCGTACTCGTAGTCGGAAAGGATGCTGTCCTGCCTCCAACCCTCCAGCTCACGGAGGTGTTGCTCGATCTTCCCTGTCATGCGTCGGGCATATGAGGCCGGCGCAGCCAGGGCCGGTTCCCCGGCAACGAACCGCTCCAGGTCGTCGGCCATCTCACCGGCGGTGGGGTAGCGGTTGGCCGGGTCCTTCTCGAGTGCCTGCATGCAGATATTCTGCAGGTCGCCGGGGACAGCTGCGTTCAGTCGCCGTGGAAGGACAGGCTCGTCCTCGCAGATGCATCGCACCTGGGCGCCAAAGCTATCGGCACGGAAGGGCAGCGTCCCCGTGAGGACCTCATACAGGATCGTACCGAGGGAGAATATGTCGCTGCGGGCATCGAGTGGAGCGTCACCCCGGGCCTGTTCCGGCGAGAAATACTGCGGCGTACCCAGCACCTCGCCATGGCGTGTCAGCGGTCGCCCCAGCACCTCCGACTGACGGGCAAGGCCGAAATCCAGGATCTTCGGCTCGAGGTCGGGCCCCACCAGGATATTGCCCGGCTTCAGATCGCGGTGGATTAGTTGATGCTGATGCAGGTAGTGGACGGCCGAGACCACCTTGTACATCAGCTCCGCTTTCTGGTCCGGGGAGAGCGGACCGGCAGCATCGGTGAGGGGCGCACCCTCGATGTACTCCATGACAAAATGCGGCGGCTCATCGACCTGCCCGAGATTGTATATGTGCACGATGTTCGGGTGACTGAGCCTCGCGAGCGCGCGGGCTTCCTGCATGAATCTCGTCCGCACGAGTTCGTTGCCGCTGAAGCGCGAACTGAGGACCTTGATCGCGACCTTCCGCCCCAGGCGCTCGTCCTCGGCCAGAAAGACCCTGGACATGCCGCCTGCTCCGATCTCGCCGATGATCCTGTGTCCGGAGAGTCTTTCCGGGATTGGCTCCCGCACCGCCGCAGTGTCCAGGGGAGATTCTTCACGGGGATCCAGGTCGAACGACGCCAGGGTCTGAATGGCGGTGCGTAGATCCGGCTCGAGCTCCGGATGTCTGAGGTAGAAGGCCTCTGCGTCGACTGACTCCTCGGCGGCCCGGAGGTCCACGTACTCCGCTACTGCGTCGGCCAACAGTCGCTCGCGGGCGGTGGCTTCCCGTCGGGTTTCGGCATCACCGTCGGGGGCCTCATGCTCGTTGCGGGTCATTCTCGCTCCGCCTGTCCTTCCATTTCCCTGAGGCGCTGGATGGCTCGGTGCAGGAGCACGGCCGCGTTCTCTCGCGATATTCCCAGCCGCCCGGCTATTTCCCCCATAGAGAGCCCTTCTATCTTGGCGAGCAGGACCACCTGCCGGTAGTCTTCGGGCAGCGCGTCCAGCCGTTTCAGCACCTGCTCGACACGCTCCCTGCCGGCAAAAATCCGGCTCGGGGTTGTCGAATCAACGGCTTCCGCCCCTTGCGGGTTGCTCTCGGTCTTGAAACGCACCAGTTCTGCCCTGCGTTTCTGTCGCCCTTCGCGGCGCGCAGTGTCCACGATGATGTGATCCGCTATGCGCGAGGTCCAGCTCATGAAGCTCCCCGGATTCCTGTATGTGAAATTCCCGAGCTGCCGGCTGGCCGCCAGGAACGTCTCCTGCAGGATGTCGTCCACTTCGACGCGACTGCGCATTTCGGGGCTGAGTCTGTAGTGGATGAAAACGCTGAGGCGCGGACTGTATTTCGAAAAGAGTGTCGAGAACGCGGCTTCATCTCCTGCGCGGATTCGCTCCAGGAGGCCCAGTGTCGACGTCGGATTCGGCTCGACCGGCATTGGATTCCCTTCTGCCACCGCACAGGGTAGCACACCCCGCCTCCTGATGCCTCTGCAACCGCCGCGCGGGTCCGCGCCGCCGGCGCTATCGAGTTTGCTATGGCACGGCCTTGCAGCCCTTCCCGGTGTGCGGGCACATTTACCAGGGCGAAGCCCGGATCGTCAGACACAGTCTGGCACTGAATGAGCGTTGCCCTGAAGGGGCACGATAGCATAGCCCGGGGCGGCGCTTCGCTTGCCCCGGGATCGAGAAGTTCTGCCCAGATGAACCCTGAATGGGTTCAACAGCCCAAGTCATGCAGGTGGCAGAGCCTCGGTTGTTCCCCTTCAGGGAACA
>JAFNAH010000231.1 GCA_017860075.1 Acidobacteriota bacterium
GAGCTGCTGGTACATGTTGTACCTGGCGTACGCGTCATTCTGCGCGAGCTCCAGCAGATGCCTGGCAGCTTCCGGCTGGCTCAGCGCGAGCATCTTGTACCGCGTCTCCATGTACATGTAGTCCTTGATCGGGATGGACGGCGGCTTGGAATCCAGGAGGAACGGATTCTTGCCCTCAGCGATGAGCCGCGGATCGAAGCGGTAGATCGGGAACGCGCCGCTCTGTACCGCCGCCTTCTGGTTGTTCATGCCGCGGGTCATGTCGATCCCGTGGGCGATGCAGTGGCTGTAGGCGATGATGATCGAGGGGCCGTCGTAGGACTCCGCTTCCAGGAATGCCCGGACCGTATGGGCGTCGTTGGCTCCCATCGCCACCGCCGCGACGTATACATTACCGTAGTTGATGGCGTGCAATCCCAGATCCTTCTTGGACATCGGCTTGCCGCCGGCGGCAAACTTGGCCACGGCTCCGCGGGGTGTCGACTTCGACGCCTGCCCTCCCGTGTTGGAATACACCTCGGTATCCAGGACCAGGACGTTCACGTTGCGACCGGACGCAAGCACGTGGTCGAGACCTCCGTACCCGATATCGTAAGCCCACCCGTCGCCTCCGACGATCCAGACACTCTTCTTTACCAGGCAGTCCGATACGCTCAGGAGGTTGCGCGCTTCGGGCGAATCGATGGTGCGGAGCTTCTCGTTGAGCTCTGCTACACGTTCGCGCTGGTCATAGATGCCGGATTCGTCGGACTGGTTGGAGTTCAGCAACCCCTGGGCCAGTTCTTCACCGATCCGGGGCGCGAGCTTCGCCACCAGTTCCCTCGCCATCTCGCGGTGTTTGTCGATGGTAAGGCGGTAACCCAGGCCGAACTCCGCGTTGTCCTCGAACAGCGAGTTCGACCAGCTCGGTCCGCGCCCCTCCTTGTTGTAGGTCCACGGAGTCGTCGGCAGGTTCGCGCCATAGATCGACGAGCATCCCGTCGCGTTGGCGACGATAGCCCGGTCGCCGAAGAGCTGCGTCATGAGCTTCAGATACGGCGTCTCGCCGCAGCCTGCACACGCCCCGGAATATTCGAACAGCGGCTGCAGGAGCTGGTTGGCCTTGATGCTGTTCAACTTCACCAGCCTCCGGTCGTACTCCGGCAGGTCGAGGAAGAACTTGTAGTTCTCCCTCTCCTGTGCGCGGATGGGGATCTGAGGAACCATGTTGATCGCCTTGAGCCGGGTCTCCTTCTTGTTCTTGGCCGGGCAAACGTCGACGCACAATCCGCAGCCGGTGCAGTCCTCGGGAGCAACCTGGATGGTGTACGCCATCCCAGGCAGGAACTCCGGCCCCTTGGCCTTCATCCACTTGAAGGTGGGGGGCGCCTGCTTTGCCAGCGCCTCGTCATAGGCCTTGATGCGGATGCTCGCATGCGGGCAAACCAGGGCGCATTTTCCGCACTGGATGCACACCTCCGTGTCCCAGGAGGGGATGTCGAGGGCGATGTTGCGCTTCTCCCACTGGCACGTCCCGGTCGGGAAAGTCCCGTCGACAGGGAACGCGCTCACCGGCAGCGTGTCACCGAGGCCGGCAATGATCGGGGCAGTAAGCTTGTGGACGAACTCAGGCGCCTCCGGCGCCACTACCGGCGGCCGCTCCCATGTGCTCGTGGCGGCTGCCGGGATCTTGACCTCGAACAGGTTCGCCAGCGTCTCATCCACGGCCCTGTAGTTTTTCCTGACGATCTCTTCGCCCTTGGCCCCGTACGTCTTCTTGATGGAGTCCTTGATTGACTGAATCGCTTCGTCGCGGGGCAGCACGCCGGAAATCGCAAAGAAACAGGTTTGCATGATCGTGTTTACCCGCGCGCCCATCCCGGTATCCTTGGCGACCTTGTAGCCGTCGATGACATAGAACCGGAGCTTCTTGTCGATCCAGGAAGACGGACTGGTGGCAGGCGACGAAGTTCGCCTTCTCGATCAGGTAGGTCGAATGGATCGGTCGCGGGCCGAACCGCAGGTGGGAGACGGTGACCGCGCCCGCTTTTCGTGAGTCATAAACGAAATAGCCCTGCGCCCAGTTTTCCGTGTCTTCGCCGATGATCTTGATGGAGTTCTTGTTCGCACCGACCGTGCCGTCGGCGCCGAGGCCGTAGAAGAGCCCGCGGAAGACATCCGGCGGCTCGGTTGAGAACTCGGGATCGTAGTTCAGCGACGTGCCGCTCACGTCGTCGACGATTCCGACCGTGAAATTGTGTTTCGGGTCCGGCTTCTTGAGCTCGTCGAAGATGCCCTTGACCATCGCGGAATTGAACTCTTTGGAGGAGAGCCCGTATCTGCCGCCCACGATCTTGGGAAACGCCTTGAAGCGCGCCTGCCCGTTGGAGAATGCCTCCGCTACCGACGTTACTACGTCCAGGTAGAGCGGTTCGCCCGAGCTTCCGGGTTCCTTGGTGCGGTCCAGCACTCCGATCACGCGGGTGGTCGGCGGCAAGGCGTTCATAAGGTCTCTTGCGGAGAACGGCCTGTAGAGCCGGACTTTGACGGCTCCGACCTTCTCTCCCGCGGCCACCAGGTATTCCACCGTCTCCTGGACCGCTTCGGCACCGGATCCCATGAGTACGACTACACGCTCCGCATCCGGAGCGCCGATATAATCGAAGAGGTGGTATTGGCGGCCGACCACGGACGCGAACTTGTCCATGGCCTTCTGTACGATCGCCGGGGCAGCCTTGTAGAAGGGACTGCATGCTTCCCGCGCCTGGAAGAAGACATCCGGGTTCTGGGCCGTCCCGCGGAGCAGCGGCTTATCAGGCGAAAGACGTCGTGCCCGATGAGCCCGAACCAGTTCGTCGTCCATCATCGCACGCATGTCGTCGTCGGTGAGCTGCTCGATCTTCATCACCTCGTGAGAGCTGCGGAACCCGTCGAAGAAATGAATGAACGGGATGCGCGCCTCGAGCGCTGCGGCCTGGGCGATCAAAGCGAAATCCATGATCTCCTGGACCGAGTTCGAGGCCAGCAGGCCGAACCCGGTGGATCGGGTGGCCATCACGTCGCCGTGATCGCCGAAGATCGACAGCGCATGAGTCGCGACTGTGCGGGCCGACACGTGGAACACCGTCGATGTGAGCTCCCCGGCGATCTTGAACATGTTCGGGATCATCAGGAGGAGCCCCTGGGAGGCGGTGAACGTCGTCGTGAGAGCACCGGTCTGGAGCGCGCCGTGAACGGCCCCTGCCGCCCCTCCCTCGCTCTGCATCTCCGTCACCGATGGCACTGTCCCCCAGATGTTCTTCTGGCCCTCGGCTGCCCATGCGTCAGACCACTCACCCATCGGAGATGAGGGTGTAATCGGATAAATGGCGATTATTTCGTTGGTTTTGTACGCAACATAGGCCGCTGCCTCGTTGCCGTCGATAGTGACCATTTCACGTTTCATGTTATGCCTTTCACATTAGGATGATTTCTGCAGCATCGCGCCAATCCTCAGGGATGCACCACGCGGGCACCTTCCAGCGGGGGCCGGGCGTGACCGAAACCGTCAGAGCCGGAGTTCGATATTGCGACGGCTTCCATGGCAAATAAACGCAACATCATACCATCACCGTCCACAACGGGCGGTCATTTTCGATCCTCCCGGGCGGTGATGTACTGCCGCACCTGCCGGGCCTCTCCTGTATCGAGAGTCCGACTTCGTCGTCAGCGTGGAATACATTGCGCGGGACCGTCCTCTGAGGCATGTCAAGCCTCAGGACGAGGCCAGCCTGCGTCCTGCCTCCAAGGCCTCCCGGTTCACCTTCAGCAGTTCCGGCCGCATTCCGTGCTCGGTCAGCGAAGTAAGAATGGATTCCGTATCGACCGCGTGAGTCGCCTCGATATAGGCGCCCAACATGATCATGTTGGCGACCTTCGGATTCCCGATGTCCTTTGCCGCCTCGGTGGCGGGAATGGACAGTATCTTCACGTCAGATCGATCGGGAATGCTGTTCACCATCGAGGAGTTGACCATCAGGAGCCCCCCGGGAAGGAGTTCCGGAAGGAACTTGTCGACGGAAGGCTCGTTGAAAGCCAGCACGGTTGAAGGCCGGTTGATGAGTGGCGAGGGGATCGTTTCGCCGGAGAGGCGCACGTGGCAATGAGCGGTGCCGCCGCGCATTTCGGGGCCATAGGAGGGGATCCAGGAGACATGCAGTCCTTCTCTCATGCCTGCCTCCGCGAGCGCAATTCCCGCGAACAACACTCCCTGTCCTCCGAAGCCGCTGATCTTCATCGCGACGTCGCGGCGCGCTCCCCTGTCGGCAGCTTTCACCTCCTCGTGAGCCGGTTCCCCTTCAGGCGCCGTGACCGCGGGCGATGATATGCGCTTCTCCTCGGTCGGCGACGCAACCGGCGCCTGGCTCTCACTGCGCTCCTTGAATACTCCCAGCGGGAAGACCGGGATCATCACCTTCTCGACCCACTTGATAGCGTCCGGAGGGGCCACCTTCCATCCCGTGGGGCACGCCGAAAGGACCTCCACGAACGAGAAGCCGCGATCCTCAATCTGGTTCTGAATCGCCCGCCGCACTGCCTTCCTGGCGCGCATGTGGTTCTTGGCATCCGTGAGCGCGACACGTTCCACGAGCACCGGCGCATCGAGTGTCGAGATGAGCTCGCACATGCGCAGCGGGTAGCCTTCGGCTGCAACTGTGCGGCCGCGAGGCGACGTGATCGTCCGGAGCCCGAGCGGCGTAGTTGGCGCCATCTGGCCGCCGGTCATGCCGTAGATGCCGTTGTTGACGAAAAAGACCGTTATCCTCTCGCCGCGGTTCGCGGCATGGAGGATCTCGTTTCCCCCGATGGCGGCCAGGTCACCATCGCCCTGGTAGCAGAGAACAATGCTTTGCGGGCGCACGCGTTTGATGCCGGTCGCTACCGCCGGAGCCCGGCCGTGGGAGGCCTGAACGTTGCCCGCGTCGATGTAGTAGTAGGCGAAGACCGAACAGCCGACGGGGCTCACCAGGATGGTGCGATCCTGGATGCCGGCGTCAGAGATCGCTTCGGCGATCATCTTGTGCAAGACACCGTGTCCGCATCCCGGGCAGTAGTGTGTCGTTTCGAGATCGCCGCCCTTGCGTTCGAAAGCGTCGTAGAAACCGCCGGGTTTGCTATGCGTAATTTCCCACACACTCTCTCTCCAATCTCCTGATTACTTCCAGTACGTCCTCGGCGTTGGGAATCATTCCGCCCGTGCGCCGTAAGAGCTGCACCGGCACAATTCCGTTCACAGCGAGGCGAACATCCTCCACCAATTGGCCGGAGCTCAGCTCCACGGTCAGCAGGGTGTGAGCCTTCCCGGCAAGCTGATGGATGCGTTCGGAAGGGAATGGAAAAAGTGTTATAGGCCTCAGCAGGCCCGCGCGCACGCCCTCCGCGCGTGCCATCTCGACGGCAGCATGGGCGACGCGGCTCGTGATCCCGTAAGCGACAAGCAGAATCTCCGCGTCTTCAGCGGAGTACTCTTCCCACGAACAATCCTTCTCCATTGCCCGGTACTTTGCTTCGAGCTTCAGAATGTGTTCTTCCTGCTTCTCGTGCTCGAGATGGATAGAGGCGATCAGGTTCCGCCGGGTGGACGCTTCGCCCGTAACCGCCCAGGGCTTTTCCGGAAGGCCGACTGTCTGCCGGGGCAGTTCGATCGCTTCCATCATCTGACCCAGCACGCCGTCGGCAAGGACAAATGCCGGGTTTCGGTAGCGGTCCGCAAGCTCGAATGCCCGCACGGTGAAGTCGCACATCTCCTGGACACTGTTCGGAGCCAGCACGAGCACCCGATAGTTACCGTGACCGCCGCCCTTGACTACCTGGAAGTAGTCGCCCTGCTCAGGTCCGATGTTTCCCAAGCCGGGTCCGCCCCGCATGATGTCCACGATCACGCAGGGGAGCTCAGCCCCGGCAATGTAAGAAAGCCCTTCCTGCATCAGGCTGATCCCCGGGCCCGACGAAGCAGACATGGCACGGACCCCTGCGGACGCGGCCCCGAATACCATCTGGATCGCACCCACCTCGCTTTCAGCCTGGATGAAAACGCCGCCGGACTGCGGCATGAGCAGTGCAGCCGCCTCTGCTATCTCGCTGGCTGGCGTGATGGGGTACCCGAAATATGCCCGGCATCCGGCAGCAATCGCTGCATGAATG
>JAFNAH010000232.1 GCA_017860075.1 Acidobacteriota bacterium
CCTCCGGACCAGTACCGCCGGTACTACATGAACTATACCGGCTGCGGCAACAGCCTGAACCTGGCGAACAGCCAGGTGATTAAGCTGGTCATGGACTCACTGCGCTACTGGGTGCAGTCTATGCATGTGGACGGCTTCCGCTTCGATCTTGCTTCGGTGCTGGGGCGGGAAGGAGGCGGCTTCGATCGGTCGGCGGCTTTCTTCGACGCCATTTCCCAGGACCCGATCTTGAGTACCGCGAAGCTGATTGCAGAGCCGTGGGATCTCGGGACCTACCAGATTGGCAACTTCCCGATCGACTGGAGTGAATGGAACGGGCGATTCCGGGATACCGTGAGACGGTTCGAGGCCGGGCAGGGAGGGCAGATCTCCGAGCTGGGCTGGAGGCTCACAGGTTCGGCAGACCTGTACGGCGACGACGGGAGGTCCGCATACCAGAGCATCAACTTCGTCACATGCCATGACGGCTTCACGCTCAACGACCTGGTCTCCTACAACGAAAAGCACAACGAGGCGAACGGGGACAACAACCTCGACGGCACCAACGACAACCACTCCTGGAATTGCGGTATTGAGGGCGAAACAGCCGATCCGGGCATCGTGCGGCTCAGACGCCAGATGGTGAAGAACTACGCCTGCGCCCTGCTCTTTTCGGCAGGTGCGCCCATGATGCTGGGTGGCGACGAGGTCCTCCGCACGCAGTGGGGCAACAACAACGCCTACTGCCAGGACAACGAGACTACGTGGTTCGACTGGGGACTGCTCGAGAGGAATTCCGACGTACTCGCCTTTTTCCGGAAGGCCATCGCCCTGGCCGGCCGCTACCCGATCCTGCAGCGGAGGAAGTTCCTGATTGGCGGCGACCTGGATTCGGACCAGATCGCGGACATCACCTGGTTCGGCAACAATCTCGACCGTCCCGATTGGAACGATCCGACCGTGCGGACCCTGTGTCTGATGCTGGATGGCGGCGAGGAGAAATCAGAGGCGGGGAAGTATCTGCTGTTCATGATCCTGAACGCGGATCCCTACCTGCAGCACGTGTCTTTGCCCAGTCCCGCCGGCGTGAAGTGGTCGCGCATCATCGACACCAGCCTGCCCGCGGGAGAGGACTTCCTCGATCCGGGTGAGGAGATCGCTCTCGACCCGCAGGACTTCTACCTGGCGAACGGGCGCAGTACCGTACTGCTCGTGGGCCGGTACAATAGAGAATGAGGCCGGAGAGAAGGTCGCGCTAAATATATGGAGGTGACAATGGTGCCTAACCTTTTCGGTGCACGCCAGACGTTCAAGGTCGCGGGCAACCGCACCGGAGTATTCTATTCGCTGCCGCAACTGGAGCGGGAGGGCCTGGGGAAGATCTCCCGCCTGCCCGTGTGCATCAGGATCGTCCTCGAGTCCGTTCTGCGCAACTGCGACGGCAGGAAGATCCAGGAGAGGGACGTTCGCGCGCTTGCCGGCTGGTCTCCCAATGCCGAGCGGACACAGGAAATACCTTTCACCGTTGCCCGGATCCTGCTCCAGGATTTTACCGGCGTCCCGCTCCTCGTCGATCTGGCCGCCATGCGATCGGTCGTGGCACGGCTCGGCAGAAACGCAGGCATGATCGAGCCGCTGGTTCCGGTGGACCTCGTCATCGATCACTCTGTGCAGGTCGATTTCGCGGGGGTCCGGGACGCCTTCCAGCGAAACATGGAGATGGAGTTCGAGCGGAACAGGGAGCGCTACCAGTTCCTGAAGTGGGGCATGCAATCCTTCAAGACCTTCAGCGTGGTTCCGCCCGGCATCGGGATCTGCCACCAGGTTAACCTCGAGTACCTGGCAAAAGGCGTCCAGGAGAAGGATGGGACGTATTTTCCCGACACGCTGGTGGGCACGGATTCCCATACGACCATGATCAACGGCCTTGGCATCGTCGGATGGGGTGTCGGCGGCATCGAAGCGGAAGCAGGCATGCTGGGACAGCCGATTTACTTTCTTACACCCGACGTCGTCGGCGTGCACATGACGGGCAGGCTGCGTGAAGGAGTGACCGCAACTGATCTCGTGCTGGCGGTGACCGAGCTGCTGCGCAGGACGAAGGTGGTCGGGAAATTCGTTGAGTTCCACGGGGAAGGGGCAGCCTCCCTGGGCGTGACGGACAGGGCAACGATTTCGAACATGGCACCCGAGTATGGCGCCACCATGGGCTTCTTCCCGATCGACGAGGAGACCTGCGCCTACCTGAGGTCCACAGGTCGTCCGGACGAGCAGGTCGAACTCGTTCGCAGTTATTACACGGCCCAGGGCATGTTCGGGATGCCGCGCGGCGGCGAATGCGACTACAGCAGTATGATCGAGCTCGATCTCGGGGATATCCGGCCGGCCATCGCAGGCCCGAAACGCCCCCAGGACCGTATCGATCTCGATCGGGTGAAAGAGACCTTCCTGGCGTCGCTCTCAATACCGGTCGCACAGGGAGGGTACAGCAAGCCCCAGGCGGACCTGGGGACACGATACCCCTTGGGTGCCGATGGCAAGGGCGCCGGCGGATCGAGGGACCTGGGGCACGGGGATGTCGTCATCGCTGCCATTACCTCCTGCACCAACACCTCCAATCCGAGCGTGATGCTTGCCTCCGGGCTCCTGGCAAAGAAGGCGGTCGAGAAGGGCCTCAGCGTCCGCCCGACCGTCAAGACCTCGCTGGCGCCGGGATCCAGGGTGGTGAGCGATTATCTGCAGAAGACAGGGCTTCAGCGCTACCTCGACCAGCTCGGTTTCAATCTCGTCGGATACGGTTGTACGACCTGCATCGGGAACTCGGGCCCGCTCGATCCGGCGCTGGAGGAGGTAATTTCCGCTCATGACGTCGTGACCGCCAGCGTGCTCAGCGGGAACCGCAACTTTGAAGCTCGCGTACACCCGTCGGTCAAGGCGAACTTCCTCATGAGTCCTCCGCTGGTCGTCGCCTTCGCCCTGGCGGGGCGCGTGGACATCGACCTCATGTCGGAACCGCTGGGCAGGGGAAGAGACGGCAAGGATGTCTACCTGCGCGACATATGGCCCACCCTCGATGAGATCAAGTCGCTGATGAGCACGGCCCTTGACCCTGCCTCTTATCGGAAACTCTACGGCAGCTTCGCCGGCCAGAATCCGCTCTGGAATGACATCCCGAGTGGAGCAGGCGACGTCTATGGCTGGAATGAGGAGTCGACATACATTCAGGAACCTCCATACTTCGAAGCCTTCGGGATGACGCCCGGGAGGATCACTGAGATCCGTGGATCGCGGCCGCTGGCCATTTTCGGCGATTCGGTCACGACGGACCACATCAGCCCTGCGGGCTCAATCAAGCCGAGTTCTCCTGCGGGGCTGTATTTGCAGGAGCACGGTGTCACGGTGCGGGACTTCAACAGCTACGGCGCAAGGCGGGGCAATCACCAGGTGATGTTGCGCGGGACCTTCGCCAACGTGAGGATCAAGAACCTGATGGTGCCGGGAGTGGAAGGCGGCGTCACGCTCTATCATCCCGGCGGGGAACGGATGACCATCTACGACGCCGCGATGAAGTATCAGAGCGCCGGCATGCCACTCATTGTCATCGCCGGGCAGGAATACGGCACGGGCAGTTCGAGAGACTGGGCGGCCAAGGGCACCGCGCTCCTGGGCGTGAAAGCAGTCGTCGCCCAGAGCTATGAACGCATACATCGGAGCAACCTCGTGGGCATGGGTGTACTGCCTCTTCAATTCAAGGAGGGGACGAAAGCAGCCACGCTCGGCCTCGATGGTTCGGAGACATTCGACATAGTGGGAGTTGACGACGACATCAAGCCTCGCCAGGATGTCAGCATGGTCGTTCATCGCGCGGACGGAAGAAGCGAAAGCATACCGCTGACATTGCGGATCGATACTCCGATAGAGGTCGAGTACTATCAACACGGAGGCATTCTGCCCTATGTGCTTCGCCGGCTGCTTCTCGGGGGCTCCGGTTCGACCAGTGAGTGACTCTGATCAGGTGCGGAAGATCTCCGGCATCGGGATCGGACTCGGGGTCGCAATCGAAATCGGGACTCGAATCATCAGGCGGCGGGCCTCCGGATTGAGGACGATCCCCGGGCGATATCGATGGCGACATCGAACCCGATTCCGATGCCGACCCCGGGGGTAGATCTGGTTCGTTCCCCTTGGGGAAGCCGGCCGGGTCGCCGCGTTCCGGCCGTGGTCGATTCTCATGACACAGACCGGTGGATAAACAAATGGCTGTTTCATCTTTGCTCAGGCAGGCGAGAAGACTGATAG
>JAFNAH010000233.1 GCA_017860075.1 Acidobacteriota bacterium
ACCGCCTGAGGAGCGAGGTTCCAGGTTCCGGCCGCCGGCTTGAAGAGATTGGTGAGATCACTGCTGGCGATTCCTGCGGCGGCGGTCAGCGAAATACGCGGGAAAAACGCCGCGCGCGCCGCCCCGATGTTGGCGCTGGCGGATTTCAACTCGTGTTCGGCCTGCGAAATGTCGGGGCGGCGGAGCAACAAATCGGAGGGCAAGCCGGGCTCGACGTCCTTCATAGCCGCGACCTTGTTCAAATCGTCCGCCAGCAGGCTGGAGGCAACGGGCGCGCCCACGAGCAGGTTAAGCGCGTTTTCGTCAAGCGCCACTTGGCCGGCAAATCTTTCAATCTCCACCTGTGCCACTTCCACCTGGCTTCTGGCCTGACTGAGCTCAAGGTCGGATGCGATGCCTGCATCCCTGGACTGGCGGATCAGTTCGTAGGAGGCCTGCTGAGCATCTCGGGTCACCTGGGACAGCCTCAGATTTTCCCTGTCCCCGGCCAGTGCCAGATATGCATTGGCGACGGCGGCCACCAAAGAAATCTGAGTGGCGGTTCGAGCCTGCTCCGACGCCAGATACTGCTCTAATGCCGCGGTCTTCAAACTGCGGATACGGCCGAAGAAATCCAGTTCCCAGGCGACCGTGCCCAGACCCACGGTGAATTGCGCCACCGTTTCGTTGTTCTCGTTGCCCGACAAAGTTCTGGGCACTCGATAGGCGTCAGCGCTGGCTGAGGCAAGGATAGTCGGGTACAGTTCGGCGCTCCGAATCCGGTAGAGGGCCTGGACCTGTTCTACGTTGAGTGTGGCCATCCGTAGATCGCGGTTGTTCGCTAAAGCCAGTTCGATGACCGATTGAAGCCGCTGGTCCGTGAAGAATTCCTGCCATTTGACATCGACAGCCAGAGGTGCGCCCGCCCCGGTCTGCGCGTTATCCGGCCAGGCCGCAGGGACCGGCAGCGTGGGCCGCACGTACGGCTGCTTGGGGGGACACCCGCACAGGAAGATCGACACTCCGATGAGAGGGATGAGTTTACGCATCATTGCCCTGCCCCTCCGATTGAATCGCGGAATCCGGAACGGCCCTGATAGCCTGTCCTCTCGCCTTCGTTCCGAAAACCCGGCTTACTACCACGAAAAACAATGGGATGAAGAAGATTGCCAGGAACGTCGCGGTCGCCATTCCGCCCAGGACGCTCGTGCCGATCGCCATCTGCGCCCCTGCACCGGCACCGGCCGCTATCACCAGGGGCAGGACGCCGAAGCCGAAGGCCAGCGATGTCATCACGATCGGACGCAATCTGAGCTTTGATCCCTCCAGGGTGGCTTCGATCAAGCCGGCCCCCTGCTCCACCCGGATCTTGGCAAACTGGACGATCAGGATCGCGTTCTTGGTGGTCAGACCCAGAACGGTCAGGAGACCGATCTGGAAGTAAACGTCGTTTGCCAGTCCCCGCGACGAGGAAGCCAGCACGCCGCCGATCACCCCGAGCGGCAGGGCGAGGAGGACGGAGATGGGAATCGTCCAGCTCTCGTAAAGTGCTGCCAGCACAAGGAAAATCGCCAGGATGGAGAAAGCATACAGCAGCCCGGTCTGCTGCCGGCTCAACTGCTCCTGGTAGGAAAGGCCGGTCCATTCGTAGCCGACGCCCCGGGACAGGCCCTGGGAGATTTCCTCCATAGCATTCATTGCCTCGCCGGTGCTTCTTCCGGGCGCGGCTTCACCCTGGAAGTTCAGAGCCGGGAATCCGTTATACCGCTCAAGCCTGGGCGCAGCGTATGTCCAGCGCCCCGTCGCGAGTGCGGAAACCGGAACCATGCCGCCCACGTTGTTTCGGACATACAGATTCTTCAGATCTTCAGGGAGCATCCGGTAAGGGGCATCCGCCTGCACATACACGCGGTGGACTCGCCCCCCCTGCAGGAAGTCGTTGATATAAGCGCTGCCGAACGCCACCGATACCGAGCGTTGAACCGCCGGCACCGACACTCCAAGCGCACCGGCTTTTTCCCAGTCGATATCCACCTTGTATTCGGCCTGATCCGGCATCCCGTTCAGCCGGACGGCGGTGAGCCGCGGATCGCGCATCGCTTGCATAATGAGTTGGAGACGGGCCTCCATCAACTTCTCGTGGCCGAGACCGCCGCGGTCCTGGAGCATGAAGTCAAATCCCTTGGCCGACCCGAGTTCGGTAACTGCGGGAGGAGGGAAGGCCAGTACCATCGCCTCCCGGATGCTCATGAGGAACGGCATCGCCTTGCCAAGGATACCCCTGATCCGCAGGTCGGGCCTGTTGCGCAGATCCCAGTCTCGTAGCTTTATATAGGCGAAACCCTGGTTCTGTGCCTGGCCGGCCATGCCGAATCCGCAAATGGTCATGCAGGCTTCCACCGCTTCCTTCTGATCCACCAGAAAGTGTTTCTGCACCTTTGCCATCACAGCCTGAGTCTGTTCCATGGTCGAACCGGCGGGCAGTTGCACCAGGGCCATGAGCACGCCCTGGTCTTCGTCCGGCAGGTAGGCTGTCGGCATCCTCATGAAAAGGAAACCCAGCGCCGCCACGATCAGGAGATAGACCGCGATGTATGGGAGCTTGGTGCGCAGCATGTGCCCCACCGCGCTCTGGTAGCGGTCCCGGAGGCGGAAAAAAGTGCGGTCGAACCAAAGGAAAAACGGCCGGGTGAGACGGAAGCCGGTTTCCGCCGCTTCGTGTCCCTTGCTCACCGGTTTGAGAAGCGATGCGCACAGTACCGGGGTCAGGATCAATGCCACCAGGACAGAAAGGAGCATCGAGGAGATGATGGTCACCGAGAACTGGCGGTAGATGACGCCGGTCGATCCCCCGAAGAACATCATGGGGCCAAATACCGCCGACAGGACGAGCCCGATGCCGACCAGGGCGCTGGTGATCTGGTCCATCGATTTGCGCGTGGCTTCGAGGGGCGACAGTCCTTCTTCGGACATGATGCGCTCCACGTTTTCCACCACGACAATGGCATCATCTACCAGGAGCCCGATCGCCAGGATCATGGCGAACATGGTCAACATGTTGATGGAATAGCCGAACAACCCGAGCACGCCGAACGTCCCCAGGATCACCACCGGCACGGCGATTGTGGGGATGAGGGTGGCGCGCATGTTCCCAAGGAAGAGCAACATGACCAGGAAGACGAGAATGATCGCCTCGCCGAGGGTCCAAAAAACCTCGTTGATAGCCACTCTCACGAACGGAGTTGTGTCGAAGGGATAAACGGCCGTCATGCCGGGCGGAAAGTACCGGGACAGGTCTTCCATCTTGGCTTTCACGGCGGCAGCGGTTTCCAGGGCGTTAGCCCCGGCCTCCTGCCGGATTGCGAGGCCGGCCGTAGGGTGTCCGTTAAATCTGACCCTGACATTATCGAACTCGGTTCCCAGTTCTGTGCGTGCCACGTCCCGGACGCGGACGATAGACCCGTCCGGATTGTTGCGCAGAGGTATGGCACCGAACTCCTCCGGCGTCTTCAGGAGTGTCTGGACGATGATAGAAGCATTGAGCCTTTGGCCTGGTACCGCGGGCATCCCGCCGAACTGGCCGGCCGATACCTGCACGTTGTACGACCGGACGGCCGCGATCACGTCGTCCGAGGTCATGCTGTAGTTCGTGAGCCTGTTCGGGTCCAGCCAGACCCTCATCGCATACCCGCCACCGAACATCTCCGCTTCGCCCACGCCGGGCACGCGCGCGAGCGAGTACTGGATCTGCGAAAACATGTAATCGGAGAGGTCGTACTGGTCGAGACTGTCGTCCAGGGAAGTGAGCCCGACGATCATCAGATAGTTCCGGGTGGACTTGCTGACCCTGAGGCCCTGGCGCTGGACCACCTCCGGCAGCACCGGCATGGCAAGCTGAAGCTTGTTCTGCACCTTGGCCCAGGCGAGATCGGGATCGGTGCCCGGCGCAAAGGTCAGCTCGACCGATGCCATGCCCGCGGAATCGGACGTAGAGTGGATATACAGCATCCTGTCCAGTCCGGTCATCTGCTGTTCGATGATCTGGACCACGCTGTCTTCCACCGTTTTTGCGGATGCGCCGGGGTAGACGCATCTGATGGCGATCGATGGCGGAGCGATGTTGGGATACTGAGAGATGGGCAGGTTGTAGATCGCCAGCCCGCCGGCGAGCATCATCCCGATTGCGATAACCCAGGCAAAAACCGGGCGATCCAAGAAGAATCTGGCCATTGCGTCCTCTCCTACTGTGCCACTGCCGCGGGTTGGCTGTCGCCGGCTCCAGGTGCGCTTCCGGC
>JAFNAH010000234.1 GCA_017860075.1 Acidobacteriota bacterium
TGGCTCCGGCTACGTGGCGGTGTACGGTACCGGTTACTACTACACTCCCTGGGTGGGGTCGGTATGGTTCGGCCCTCCGGTGACATACGGCTTCGGTTCAGCCGTAGTCTATACACCCTGGTCGGGGTGGGCGTTCAGCTTCGGCTTCGGGTGGTCCTGGGGCTACCCGATGTATCCGATGGGTTGGGGGTGGGGGCCGTACCCCTGGTGGGGACCGATCGGGTGGGGATACTACTATCCGTACCCGTACTACCGTCCTCCCTACTACGGCGGAGTGGCCTGGGGCCCGGGCGGCGCCGTCGCCTGGGGCCCGGGCGGCTGGGCAGCGACCACGGGTAATGTCTATTCAAGGTGGGGATCCACCCAGGCCGTCACGCGCACGTCCCAGGGCTACAATGCCTGGACCGGCAACAGGTGGGCAAACCAGGTCGGGGCTGCCTACAACTCGAGAACCGGGACCATCGCCGCAGGCCAGAGGGCGGCAGTCGGCAACGTTTACACCGGCAATTATGCTTACGGCAAACGGGGGGCTGCCTACAATCCCAACACGGGCCAGGCTGTCAAAGGCGGCACGATCACCGTGGGCAATGCCGGCTCAGGTCAGAGCGGAACCGCCTCGTGGCTGCGCGGGGAAAACGGCGGCGTCATGAAGGTGGGCGACGACATCTATGCCGGGAAGGACGGTACCGTCTACCGAAAAGGGGACAGCGGCTGGGAAAAGAACAGCGGGGGCGGCTGGAACTCCGTGGACAAGCCCACGCCGAGCGGTGATCGTGCGAATTCGGCCCAGGCGCGGCAGGCGCAGGGGGCACAGCCGCAGAATCGGGCGGCACAGACTCCGTCTCTGAATCAGCAGGCGCGCCCGGCCCAGATGGACACCACGCGCACACTCGATCAGCAGCGGACAGCGCGGTCGACGGGGCAGGCGAGAACCCAGAGCTTCAACTCCGGTGCCTATCGCTCCGCCGGCGGAATGCGAGGCGGCGGCTTCCGCCGCAGGTAGTCAGTGATGCTGCGAGATTCTTTGAGTCTTTCAAGCCTTTGAGGTGAGAATCAGCGACTCACCTCAAAGGCTCAAAGAGCTCGAAGTACCTCTACTGAACGAGCGGTATCTGGGAGCCGATCTGCAGTTCGACCACGTCGCCGAGCATGATCTCCGTCTGCAGGAACCGCGTCGCGACCCGCGCGCCCAGCGCCGCCTTCATCAGGCCGTAGTACTTCTTCCTGAGCGACAGGGTCTGCTGCGCCAGATCAATATTCTTGGCGGCGAGCTCGTCGGCAACCGCGTCGGTCATATTCAGGTAGTTGTCCGCGTACTTCTTTATGTTGGCGATTCTCTGGTCCCAGATCGCATTCAGTTCTGTCTGGTACTTGTCGTAGACGCCCCAGAACTGGGCCTTTTGCGCCGCTTCCAGTCCCATTGCCTGGTCGACTACCGACTGCTTCTGCATGCGGAGGTCTTTCCGCATCATGTCGACCAGCGCCTGCATGTTTTTCTCATCCGGCTGCGCCGACGTTGTCTGAGCCCATGCGCTTACTGCCAGGAGGCAGCCAATTGTCAGGAAAGCCAGGATCAATCTGCAAGATCTCATAAGTCTCCTCGTGTCAGCCCTGCCTTGACGAACCGATCAAATCGTGAAGGCGGTGGCAGGCAGTGAGGCACGCTGCTTCACGAACGACTCGCCCGAGTCGGCGCGAATTGTATCATGCGGCCCGTGCTCGTCCAGTGGCAGGATTGAGGCACCCGCTGCCCTGTTCGGCCGGGGCGGCGTCGACGCCACCACCGGGCGCTCTTCTATCGGCGATCGGGGAATTCAGAATTCAGAATTCAGAATGTGCAGGCTGAGGTAAAGTATGAGCGCCGCGAAGCCAGCCGGAATGGATGACCGGCGTAGAGGCACCTCTTGGTAGAGCTTCGGCGGATCAGGGAGGCAACTTGGCACGCCCGCTCCTGCGCACCGCGGTGTTGACCGCACTTTGTGCGGCCCTTGGAGTTTCTGTCCCTCCGGCCTGTCCCCAGGCGGATAGCGGACATGCGAAGACGATCCCCGGGTCGCCTCGACTTTTGAAGACGGATGCTCCCGCCGGGCTGGAACTCTGGCAGACGGGGCTGGGCCAACTCTGGATTCCACAGCCGGGATACTATGTCATCAAACATCTGGATTGGGAGAGTACGGTCGAGAAGGTATACGATCACCCCCTGGTCCACGTCCGCCGCGACGACGTCGTGATCGATTGCGGCGCACACATCGGCGGCTTCACGCGCATCGCGCTGCAGGCAGGTGCGCGCCTGGTGGTGGCGATTGAGCCCGAGACTGCAAATCTGCGCGCCTTCCGCCGGAACTTCGAACAGGAACTGAAGAGCGCCCGGGTGTTGCTGATTCCCAAGGGCGTCTGGGAGACGACGGGGAAACTGTCACTGCACATCTCGAAAACCGGAGACTCCCACAGCGTCATCTTTGCGCAAAAGGGGCCTGGCGACGAGGAAATCGAAGTGACAACGCTGGATGCACTGGCCGGCGAGCTCAAGCTGGATAGGGTTGATTTCGTCAAAATGGATATTGAAGGCTCTGAGGCGAACGCGTTGCGGGGAGCCAGGCAGGTGATTCAACGATGGAAGCCGCGCATGGCAATCTCGAGCTACCATGTGAAGGGCGACCCTGCCGCGTTATCCGCACTCGTCTGGAGCACACGCTCCGACTACCTGGTCGACACGAAGGATCTGATCCAGGCGCCTCACGGCTCTACCGTTCCCAAAGTGCTTTTCTTCCACTGAAGCGCGAAAGCCGGAGGGTTGTGCCTCACGGATCGCAATATCGGGTCGTGCCCGCCAGACCGCGGGAGAGGACACGGGTCAACAAACAAGGCATGAAAAGATCGGAGGAATCCAATGAAGCGAAGGGCCTTTCTGAAGACCGCAGTACTGACTGGAGCCGCCGCCGAAATCACCGCGTCAACGTCGTCCGGATACGTGCCTGCCCACAACTGGGACAAGTACGATTTCGGATCAGGGCCCCCCATCACCGATCGACTGAACCAGGGGCCCTTCCCGCAATATCCGCCTGAAGACCTCTTTCCCGGCGGGGACGTCGTGATGGCCACGACGCCGGCCAGTGAGCCGGTGCCGAATTACGGCAGAGGGCTCGTAACCTACATTGCCGCCGACATGGGCACAGCCGAGATCATCTCCAACGACAAATCCAAAGCCATCGATGATCTGGCCCGGCTTCCGCTGGGGCAGAAACTCTACATCCGCCCCACCTGGCGCGAGGTCCAGCAGCGTCGTGGCCGGCTCGACTTCCCCGACTACTGGAAGCTGACTTTCGAACTGGCCAGGAAGTACGACAAGCGAGTCGGCTTCCGGATCCAGATGCGGGCGCCGGACTATCCCGAAGAGGCGCTGCCCGATTTCGTCCTGGAAAAGGTCCCGATGGTGAAACTGATCGGGGAGTGGAAAAGCAACCCGAACAGCGTCCGCGGGCGGAAGAAGACGTTCGAAGAGCCGCGCTATGATCACCCTTACTTCCAGGAGGCCTTCCGGGAACTCAATGCACTCCTGGCCGCGGAACTGGACGGTAGCCCGCTCGTGGAGTACATGGACACGTTCATGTACGGCTTCTGGGGGGAAGGCCATACCTGGCCTTTCACGAACAATCCCTTCCCGGACTACCAGACGGCTGAGCGAACCTGGATCAGGATGTGGGAGATCCAGACAGAGCACTGGAAAAAGACCCCGCTCGTGACCAATACGCAGCCCGATTTCAGCCTCGTCGGCAATTCGGAACTGGTCGATCGCACAATCCGCAGCCACAACTGGCTCCGCACCGATACCATTTTCATTGAGAACATGCAGATAGAGTCGATCAGCAACCGACCTCCCTGGATTGCCGGGGTCCTGGAGATCGCCATGTCCGACGGGTCGCCCGATTCACTCTACATCAGTGAAGGCGTGCCGGGTACCGACAACGCTATCGCTCATGTCATGGACGTGGGCGCGAACTACTGGTCGCTCTGGAATTTTCATAAGATCAGCGCCGAAGGCATCATGAATTACTACAGGCAGTATCCCCAGACCATCGACCTGATCAACCGCAAGGTTGGCTACAACGTGCGGCCATCCTTCGTCTGGTATTACGAAGGAGGGGGCTACCCCGGTCTGATCCTCGGTCTCGCCAACGACGGAATCGCAGGAGTTCCCGGGGCCCTGCGGATCAATGTGGTCAGTGACGACGGAAACGTGAACGTCTGGATCCGGGTCACCCGCTGCCCGGCAAGATCCGGCAGGCGCAGTTCGTGCTGCCGAAGGGCACAAAGTGGGAAGGGCTCAAGCTCAAAGCGGAGCTCGAGGTCAAGGGGGTTCGATACCCGGTGCGATGGGCCTGCCATCAGAAGACTAATCCTGATGGCTCTCTCACGTTGCGGCCGAATCTGAGAGGTCACTAGGCCAACGAGCGTCGGAATCGGTATCGGAATCGGGGTCGATATCGGCATCGATATCGATCAGGAGGTAATCTCGGCCGCAGTGCCCTTCGCATTCGAATCCCGGTACCGATTGCGACCCCGATTCCGATACCGACAGCGAGAATTCTCCACGGGCGACCCTGCAAGCGTCGCACGGAAGAGCTCGGAGTGCAAATCCCGGGCTCAATTCTGTCTGCCACAGGGTCCGTTTGGAGCTACTCGAGCTCAATCACGGCCATGCCGAAAATACCCACCTCGTCAGCGGTGAAGCTGATCAGACGTGGCGACTCCTTCCGGAA
>JAFNAH010000235.1 GCA_017860075.1 Acidobacteriota bacterium
CCTGACATCCGCTTCCAGCGCACCAGGATATCGTGCAGCGTGTGCTGAAGCGCATGCCCCATGTGCAGCGAGCCGGTAACGTTGGGCGGGGGTATGACAATCGAGAATCGGGGCTTCGCCGAATGCACGTCGGCGGTGAAGTAGCCGTTCTCTTCCCAGAACGCGTACCACTTGCGTTCCACTTCCTGTGGCTGATAAGCCTTGTCGAGCATAGGTCCTCAATCGAATCGTCTATGACACGCCGAAACCGTTAATTCTAGTCGAGGAATCTCGAATGTCGAGCGGGTATTTGCGGGTACCGCCATTCAGGCAGCGGGAACTGAGGCCGGTTGCGAATCCACCCCGCCGGCGGGGGGATCAGCTCTTCCCTACACCGTGCTCATCGAGGTATTGCCGGATGATAATCTCGGCCAGGTCCGGAACCACTTCCCAGGCTACTTCGCGGATTACGTCAGGCGACATCTGTCGTATGACCCGCTGCGCGATGGCATCGATGATCTCGTCAGGGAGTTCCACTGCCGCCGCCTGGATATCGCTGTTCTTCGGTCCCGGAAAAGGTATGACCTGACGCGCCGCGTGCGCAGCCGGTTGCGGCGCCTCGTGGACGACCTGGTCGGGTGGGGGAGGAGGCAATTCCACGGCTGCGGCTACTGCCGCTTCCGCCCGCGGTTCCGGCGGCGCCTCAACCAGTGATGGTCGAGCACGCTGCGATTGCGGCAGGACCGGCCCGAATACGTCCAGGATGCTCCCGGACCCGAGAAACGACTGCCGGGTGCGGGCGCTCACCAGCTCAGCCGGATCTGCCGAGCCGTTCCCCGCGGGTCCGATAAGGTCATTCACCGTCTTGATGAGTGTCTCGGTCCCGAAAGGCTTGGTCAGATGTGCGTTGAAACCGGCGCGCCTGGCATCCTCCTCATCCAGCGGCTCCATAATGCCGGTCATGAGCACTACGGGCGTCGCTGCAAGGCCGGGGTCGGACTTGATGCGGCTGCAGAGTTCATAGCCGTTGAGCCCCGGCATCGACACGTCCGCAAGAACCAGGTCCGGACTCATGGCTCTGACCTTTTCCAGCGCATCGTCTCCACGCTCAGCACCTTCGACGACGAAATCCTCGCCGGCAAAAGCCAGTCTGACAACCTTCTGGATAGTCGGGCTATCATCCGCAACCAGCAGTTTCTTGGTCATTGCGACGCGTCCCAGGTTTCAGGAGGGCTTCTTCTCGTCCTTCTTCTTCTTCTTGCTGTCCTTCGAATCCTGCTTCTTGCTATCTCCATTCTTATCGGTGGGGGCCTGCGCGGCGTTAGTATTCACTCCCGCCAGAGTGGTCGTGTCGGAGGTCTTGCCTGAGGCATCCTTGGTGATCGTCGTCTCGATCAGGATGCCATCCGAAGTCGGTTGCCCTTGACTCGCGGCCGCGGCCTCCGCTGCCGTCTTCTGCGCCTCGACCGTCTTCCTGGCGGTCTCGTAGGGGTCGGGCGTGCCCTTCAACCCGAGGGCGGAGGCGAAATCGACGAAGGGCCTGAGTGGAGAAAAACCCTCGGGGGGCTTGACCCGCGCCTGGTTCACCGCGGCCAGCTGCGTGTTCACCTCCGGTATCGCCTTGCCCAAAGCCTGCAGTCTCTCTTTTGCCTGGTCGAACCGGGGGCTGAACGGGTACTCCGACGCGATCTTCCCGTAGTAAATCGCGGCCTCGTCGGAGTTTTCGGTCTTTTCGAGCGATTCGGCCAGATGGAACAGGGTCTCGTCCATCAGGCTGAATTCTTTGTAGTTATCCGTGATCTCCTTGAAGCGCGACTTGGCTGCGATGTGATTGCCCTTGGTGCTGTAGAACATGCCCACGCCGTAATCGCCCTGGGCCAGGTTCTCCTGCACTTCCCTGAGATACTGCCTGGCGACGGCGGCATACTCGCTGTCCGGGTAGTCGGTCAGGAACTTCTGGATTGCCGCTTCTGCCTTGTAGGAGTAGGTCTTGTCCCGGTCGGGCGACCGCATCATCTTCATGTTGAGCGAGATGATCTTCATCTGCGCATCAACGGTCTTCGGACTGGTCGGGAAAAAGATAATGAAGTTCTTGTACTGATCTTCCGCCTGGAGCAGGTTGTCCAGGCCGGACTCGTCGTAGAACGAGTCTGCGATCGCCAGATAGGAGTCGGCTGCCATTTCGCTGTCAGGGTAGGTGTTGATCAGGGTCTGAAATGCCAGCCTGGCCTTGATGTACTGGCTCTTCTTCAGGTATTCGCTTCCGGTTTCGAACAGCGACTTGTCCGGGGGCACCACACTCTTCTGAAGCTTGGCGCCCTTCTCTCCACAGCCGGACAATCCCGCAACGATGAGCAGGAATGTCGCAAATCGGGCAAATGTTCGCATCAGTCAGCCTCCTTGCTCGGGATACCGGGTCCTGCCGCCTTCCCTGGTCAGACTACCTGCGATGCTTTCCGGTGACGCTCGGCGATTGCATTCATCTCGCTGAACGAATCGCTAACGCTCCTTGTCGCACGGAAAATCGCCGACCCGGCTACAATGATCTCCGCGCCCGCCGACAGGATCTCGGCAAGGTTCCCGGGGCCGATTCCTCCATCCACTTCGATTCGGGTCCGAAATCCATTGGACGCTATCCACTCCCTGAGTTTTCGAATCTTCTTCAGGGACGAGGGCACGAACCGCTGCCCCCCAAAGCCCGGATTCACTGTCATCAGCAGAACATGATCCACTTCCGGGAGTACTTCTTCCAGCATGCTGACCGGGGTTGCGGGATTGAACGCCACCCCCGCCAGGACTCCCCTTTCCCTGATGTGCGAAAGGGTTCGATTAATATGATAGTCCGCCTCAATATGAACGGAAAGCCAGTTCACACCGGCCGAGATGAAACTGTCGACGCAACGCCCGGGATTCTCGATCATCAGGTGGGCATCAAGCGGCAGTGACGTGACCTTCCGGATGCACTCGACTACCGGAGGTCCGATCGTGATGTTGGGTACGAAATGCCCGTCCATCACGTCGATGTGGAGAATCGTGGCCCCTGCCTGCTCGACCGCCTGGATCTCGTCAGCCAGCCGTGCGAAGTCAGCCGCGAGTATCGACGGCGCGATCGCAATGCGATGTTCCAAATTCCTATCCTATGGCCGCCGGAAGGTTAGCATAGCGAATCATTCGATTCAAGAAAAGCGACCGCGCCGACCGCCACCAACGCATTGCAGCAACGACGCTTGTGGGCATCCGCGGTTGCGGATCCCCTCTGTGCCATCTCGAGAACCGGATGAATCGGGCTTTCAGCCCTCTGGAGAGTCCGGCAATCCCCGGGCCAGATCGAGGAGCAGCAGAAAGCGCCGACCCTCGCTCGCCCGGTGCGGCACCAGTCAGGAGCGCCGGAGGCGCGAATCATGTCAGCCTGGCGCGAAGCCCACATCGTTATACACAACTGGCGACAGGTTCAGCTCCGTGGGCGCGACCTTCAGCCTGGACAAGTGGAGCACCGCCAATTAGCGTCCCGGAGGGACGCAGCGAAAATAGCACGGCACTTCAGTGCCGTGGACCATCCGTCGACGCATTGACGAGTCCCGTAGGGACGACTGAGATGTCGAGCCAGCTTCAATCGTCCCTACGGGACTCGCGCCGGAGTCTTCCCGATTGCCCCGGCACTGAAGTGCCGGGCTACTATCATTGCGTCCCTATCGGGACGCCTGGGGCGCCGATTCGGGAGAGCAACAGCGTGATACTCCTGTATTTCACTTGGTCAGTCAGGGTTTGTGTATGACGATGTGGGCGAAGCCCCAGGAATTCCATCGGAGGAAAAGAAGAAGAGGGCTGAAGGCCCGTTTGATAGCTCCGGCGTCTGAACCGCCGGGGCGGGTTGAAAACCGGCCCCACGCGATTCCTGACGAACCTCTACCCCCGTCTTTCGAAGAGCGCGGCAAAGAACCCGTCCCAGGGCCGGGTCCCCGGGAAGGTCCGCATCAACCCCTTCCCATCGACGAAAGCTCCCACGTTCGGAGGCGAGGTCGGCACCGTCAGCGTAAACGCAGGGCTCGACGCCAGGAAACCCGAGACTACCTGCTCGTTCTCCTCCGGCTCCGTGGAACAGGTCGAGTACAGGAGTCGCCCGCCCGGGGACACGCAGATGGAAACCGAGGCGAGGATCTCGAGTTGCAGTGCCCGGTACTTCAGCAGCCGCTCCTCCGACATCCGCCACCTGATCTCCGGGTTTCGCCGCAGCGTTCCCAGACCCGAGCAGGGAGCGTCG
>JAFNAH010000236.1 GCA_017860075.1 Acidobacteriota bacterium
GAACCCGACGTGGTGATTGCGCCATGAGGCGAGCTGGTCCTCGCTCATGGAGAGCAGGTCGGCGTCCAGCACTTTCAGATCGCCGCCGCTGGGGCCATCGATTCCGGCCACGATGTTGAGCAGCGTGCTCTTCCCCGATCCGGACGGGCCCATCAGGCTGATGAAATCGCCGGCGTAAACCCTGAGGTTGATGTCGCGCAGAACCATGACCTCAACGCTGTCGCGCCGGAACACCTTGCTCAGGTTCTTCATTTCGATCAGGAGCTCGCCCATGATTCCAATCCCGCCGGGAAATTCGGTGACAGGCACCGAATTACCAGATAGATACGTGCGTGTCGTCTGTCATCACCCCTCAATTCGGAGCCTGTCACCGCATTTCATTCCCTCAAGACGTCGATCAGCCTGGTATGCGCCGCGCGCCGGGCCGGCAGGTAGCCTCCCAGTGCACCCACAAGCGACGCAAAGAGCAGGGCATTCAGAAGGATCCCCGGCGTGATGCGGAAATTGAACAGGATCTCGCTGAAGGTCATGAAGTTTGCCGTCCCGGTGGAAATCCCGTTGATCGGCAGCGCCATGAGGCAACCCAGCAATCCTCCCGCCAGCCCCAGGAGGACCGACTCCATCATGAAAGACGACAGGATGTGCCGTCTCCGGAAGCCGATGGCTCTCAGCGTCCCGACCTCTTTGGAGCGTGCCATGACCGCGCCATACATCATGTTCATCGCGGCAAAGCTCGCGCCGATCCCCATGACGATGGCGATGAAATACCCGAGTGCCTTGATCCCGACCGAGCTCGAGGTCTGGTCGGCGTAATACTTCCTCTGCGGAATCGCCTGAAGGTTGATCCGCTGGTCGTCGGCGATCTTCTTCCGGATCGCGGCCGCCGCCTGGGCATTCTCCGCCCTGAGCAGGACCGACGAGTAGCTTGGACGATCCCAATCCTGGCAGACCTCATCGTAGCTGGCCCAGATCTCGGAATCGTAAGCCGTGCCGCCGGAATCGAAGATGCCGACCACCTTCCAGTCGCTGCGGGCAAAGTGGATCGAGTCGCCGAGGGCCAGGTCCCGGAACCGCCGCGAGAGTGAACGGCTGACGTTGATCTCCCTGAGACCCGGCACGAGCCTCCGGCCCTCAATCATCTTGACCTCCGGGCGCAGGAGGAAGCCCAGGTCGGACGTGCCCCGCACGATGATGTTCGACGATTCTCCAGTGAGCCTGGTGTGATTGATCACGACCACGTTCTCACCGACCGCCAGCGGTTCGCCGTCTGCTCCTTTGGCTACGCCGGGCAGGAACCGGATCGTCGGGAAGAGGTCCCTCAGGAAGAAGCTGTTGACCTCGTTGAGCCCTCCCTGCCTGATGACGATCAGGTTCAGTTCATCGCCGGTGTCGACGAAGGTGGACTCAAGGCCCTGTACGAGCGCCATCATCGTCACGACGATCGAGACGGTCAAACCGATCCCGAAGACCGCCATGAGTGTGCCCGTCCTCCTGACCCAGAGGCTTCCGATGTTGTAGCGAATCGGTATCATAATGTTCTCAACGCTCAAACCTTGAGGGCGCCCGCGGCCTGACCGCCGGCGCTTTCCCGGCGCGGTTCTGCACATCAGGCTACTTCCCTGAGCGCGTCAACGACGCGGCGGCGGGAAGCCTGCCATGCCGGGATCCCGGCCGACACAATCCCCACGCCGATGCCGATCACAAGGCAGGTTGCCAGGATCGCAGGGGTTACGCGGAAACGCTGGAACAATCCTCCCGTCACCACCGCCATCGGCACTCCTGCATAGAGGAACTTCGCACCCAGCGCACCCAGGGCAGCCCCGCCGAGGGCGAGCAGGGTGGATTCGCCGAGGAGGAGGGACAGGATCTGTCGCCTCCTGTAACCGAGCGCTTTCAGGACGCCGATCTCGCGCACACGCTCGCGGATCGACATCGCCATGGTATTGGCCGCCACCAGAACAATCGTGAAGATAACCACCGAACAAATGGTAGTGATCAGAAAACGCACATTGCCCATCATGGCGATGAAGCCGAGTACGAAGGCGCGCTCGCTCTCCGTCTTGGTCGGTGAACTGCTGTTGCGGAAGGCCTCGTCGACTTTCTCTGCGATCGCCGGGACCTGTTCCGCCGAGGTCGCGCGGATTGTGTAGAATCCCGTGAAATCCACCGTCGGCCCGAAGACCTTTTTCATCCCTTCGTTGAAGTATTCCCAGTGGAAATACAGGGTGGTCGCTTCATCCGAGCCGCCGCTGTAGATACCGCGGAGGGTGAGCTCCGGATCGAAGTCGAAGAGCGCTCCCTGGAAATTGATCCTGTCGCCGACCTTCCACCCGAAACGCTGCGCCAGGTTTTCGCCCGCGATTGCTCCTGTCCGGTCTCTCAGGAACGCCTGCTTCTGATCTTCCGGCAGCTTGATGTCCGCATACACGTCAAAGAACTCGTCGGTGTCGACCGCGAACTGCGCGAAGAAGTTTTTCGGGTCCTTGTAGACGCCGCCGAACCACATCGAGCCGACCACAGCCTGAACACCGTCGATCTTCCGGATCCTGGCACGATACGAAGTGGGCAGGATGTTCGCGAGTGATACCCGGTGGCGGCAGATGAGCCGCATGGCGGACTCAGGAGTCTGCAGCGGATTCTCGAACTCCGACAGCACAGTCAGAAGCGTCGCCACCAGGAACAGCGACACCGCGATGCTGGTGACGGTCAGGAATGTCCGGCGACGGTTCCTGAGAAGGTTCGTGAGGAGCAGGCTGACGTATTTCATGCTCTCTTTACCCCGGGAACGGCATCAGTATTCGCCACCGAATCTAATACGCGCCGGCCGTCGGACGGAATGGAATTCCGGCGAACGGAGGAAAACGGCCGACAAACGGCCGAATCTCGGTGACAGGCACCGAATTACCAGGGAGAGACTTTGCGTGCAGCCAGGCTCTATCATGTAGCTCCTGTGACTCAGTCACTGAAAGGCGCGGTGTCTTACTCTCCCGATCCGACTGCCGTCTAACCCTTTCAGGGTTGAATCCTGTGGCAGACCCGATCATTCCCGTGGTTTGCACTCCCGGCTCTTCTATTCGATCCCTTCGGGGTCCCTCCCGAGCCCCATCCTGCCTGGTAAACCTTCGAGCGGCACGGTCACGCTCAATCCGCAGCAGCACCCAGGAACCCACCCCGCAGGGGGTGGAACAGATCAGCCCGGGGTGCAAACCCCGGGACTGAGACCGTCATGAAATATCAACCCTGAAGGGGTTGAACAGCATATTTGCCGCACATGCTGACTGTCATCCGCTACACAGGTTCCCTGTTCCTGCTGTCTGAAGTGCAGTGGCAATTCGGCATCTGTCATCGAACCTGGGCGAGCTTCCCCAGCGGGGCATTAAGGAACCGTATCAGAGGCATCATGCCGGCAAACGCCGTGACAATGCGGGGGAACAGCTCCGGGCTTTCGGCCAGAGCGGGCGGAGACGTAATCGAAACAAGGAATTGCTTGTGGCGCAGGAGGTCTATTGCGGGATGGTCTGCGGGAAAACCTCTCGGCGGCCTGGCAAGTTGCTCGCCCTCCAGTCCGCCAAACAGCTTCTTGAATTGCCCGGCGGAGATTATGTCACTCATCTGCTCCCAATTCGCGGCGATATGACTTCGAATCGCCCGCATCTGCACCGGGCCCGGCATATAGATGCCGCCGGCGATGAGCACTTCCGCGGGCTCCAGGTGGAAGTAAAGCGCTGCGCAGACATTCTTCTCCAGGCCGCGGGGCCAGAAGAGAGCCGCGACATGAGTCTTGTATGGCGATTTGTCCTGGCTGAAACGGATGTCCCGATGAATCCGGTAGACGTTGCGCCGTGGATCCACCAGCATCTCCGGCGCGAAGTTCAGTACCGCACCGCCCACCGCCGTGGCCAGTTCCAGCATCGGGCCCTTGACGCTCGCTTCGTACACATCTTTGTGCGCGAGAAACCAATCACGGTTGTTGTTGCGCTTCAGCGCGCGCAGGAATCTGAGGGCCTCTTTGGGGAATCCGCGAAATGTATCCATGAGAACTCTTCGAATTCAGAATTCGGTGACAGGCACCGAATTACCTCGAGGAACCGCCGTGCTTAGCCAGTGTCCCTCCGGTAGTTCGGCGCCTGTCACTGAATTTGCGAGAAGGGGACGGCGGCCAGTGCAGCCCCGTCATCCGTCCCGAAATACGCCAGCAGCGAGACCGGTCCGCTCGCCCGGATCATGATCTGCC
>JAFNAH010000237.1 GCA_017860075.1 Acidobacteriota bacterium
ACCGGGGTGGTGGTGTGCCCGGGCGGAGGTTACGGGACGCTGGCCCTGGACCACGAGGGACGGCAGATCGCCGAATGGTTGAACGAGCGCGGCATGGCAGCCTTCATTCTGAGGTATCGTCTGGGCCCACGCTACCGCCACCCCGCACCGCTGCAGGATGCCCAGCGCGCGCTCCGCTACGTCAGGCACCACGCCGGGTCTTTCGGCATCTCTGCACAAAAGATCGGGATCTGGGGATTCTCGGCGGGAGGTCACCTGGCTTCCACAGCCGGGACTCACTTCGATGGCGGCGACCCCCAGGCTGCGGACCCGATCGACAGGGTGAGTTCGCGACCTGACTTCATGATTCTGGCCTATCCGGTCATCTCACTCGATACCGGATACACGCACGGGGGCTCGCGGAACAACCTGCTCGGCCCGGATCCAGCCCCCGAGCTGCTGGAATATCTCTCAAACGATAAACAGGTGACCGGCGACACTCCGCCGGCCTTCCTGTTTCACACCGACGAAGACGAGGCGGTCCCGGCGGAAAACAGCGTCATTTTCTATCTCGCACTGAGAAAGGCGAAGGTACCGGCCGAGATACATATCTTCCGGCGCGGGAACCACGGTGTCGGACTGGCTCCGGGCGATTCGATCCTCTCGATCTGGCCGCTCCTGCTTCAAGCCTGGTTGCGGACGAACGGGCTGCTGGCGGCACAGCCGTGACCGCACGTTCCTGACCGGCCAGGTTCCGGCTGAAGTCAGAGTGTCACGGCCTGGTGTTTCCGAACCCATTCGGGGTCGATGTCCACGCCGAATCCCGGCCCGGTGGGAACCTTTATCTTTCCCCCGACAACCCGCAAGGGCGATGTCCTGCATTCAAAGCGCACATCGGTCTTGAGCCCTTTGAACTCGTGATGCGCCCCGGCGTTCGGCACGGCGGAAACGAATTGAATGTTATAGACGCAACCCAGGCCCCCGCCCGACATGTGCGGCACGATACTCTTCCCGAATGCATCCGCCATCCGGGCGACCTTCATGGAACGTATCATCCCGCCAAAGTAGTAGTTGTCGGGTTGGACGATTTCGATGCCATCATGCGCAAGGAGCCAGCGAAAACCGTAGAAGCTGTTGTCCTGTTCGCCGTTGGCGATCGGTATTGTCAGCGCATCGGCAACCTGCTTGATATCCTCGAACTGGTCGAACATGACAGGCTCTTCGAAATACGAGTATCTGTACTCCTCCAGGAGTTTGCCGACGCGGATGGCCTCATCGACGGAATAGAAACTGTTTGAATCCGCATAGAGGGCCATGTCATCGCCGAATGTTTTGCGCACCAGCGGGATCATCTTCTCTGTTCTTCCGGGGGGCCCTGCGGCGTACATATCCGTCGTCATGAACATGAGCCCGCCGACCTTGATCTTCAGTGCCCGGGCATCGTACTGCGCGACGGCACTCTTGATCAGCTCGATGCTCTCTTCCACCGGCTTCTCCCGCCACTCGGTGGCCACGTACACTCCGACTTCCGGATTGTGGATCTCGCCGATCAGCTTCCCCACCGGCTTGCCGGCGATACGCCCCAGCATTTCCAGGATCGCGAACTCGATGGTAGCGAGAGGCAATCCAAGTGCGATGCCGTTCAGGCGGAAGTTGAATTCGTAGATGTAGACCTTCTCCAATATCAGGTCCAGCTCGCGAGCATCTTTGCCGATGAAGAAGGGCTGCAGGTTATTCAGAAAGATGGGATACAGCGTGCGCAAGCTGCTGTGACCGACGGAGATGCCCTCCGCACCGTCCTTTGACCGCACCCTGCAGATGAAGCTGTTGCCGTAGCGCAGCAATTCGACGCTCTCGATGATCACAGGGCCAGGAAACAGTTCCTTCTTCAATACCGGTCTTCTCCGCACTTCGTCCAACCTGGAATAACGTGCGCCGATATCCGGCGGGACAGGATCCGCCCCTTTCCCTCTGGCATCGGCTGCCCGGCTGCTGCGAGCCGACAACGGCAGCGAGGCCAGACCTCCAGCTACGGCAGTGGAAAGGAACCTGCGTCGATTCGATTTCATAGGCGTCAACTCCGCTTCGGAACGGGGACACGCTCACACATCCTCTTCGATCACCGAATACCCGATAAACGTGGCGAGATCCTTGATCCGTTCCCGGAAATCACCGAAGGTTGCGACTTTGTGTACCCCGTACTTGTCAGGATAGATGTATCGCTGAATTTTGCTGGCATCGACCGATGCCACGATCTTGGTCCTTCACATGATCTCGTAAAAATGGTCTTTGTAGCGTTTGTCTCCCGTCAGCATGGGCACTGTGGGACCCGTGTGCAGGAGCGCTTCCCCGGTGAGGACACTGATCTGCCACATGGTCACCGTCTCACCCGGAGGGTAGAGAATCCAGGAGGCAGCTCCCACGCCCGGCATGGACCGGGCGCGCACGCGTCGTTCCCGGTGATCGGTAAGGATGTACGGCACCCTGCGCTTGTCCCCCCAGGGGTTCCACGGGCCTTCGCAGTGTTGAACCACGGAGGTGTTGTTGTAAGTGTCGACCGAGAAATCCCCCAGCATGCTCGGCCGGCCGTAAGCATACTGCAGGAGCATTTCGGAGAGCACGATGTTCAGGTGGGACTGGCACTTCACAACTTTGTTGTCGAGCTGGAACTCGGAAGTCGCCAGGGCCGGGAACACCATATCCTCCGGCCGCGGGTTCGGAATCAGGGTGCGGATGTGAAATGCCATGGCCGTGGCCTCGTATTTCTTCATGATTATCTTCAAGGCCAGGTAGAGCTTGGCAGATCGCACCACCTCGGACTCGATCGTGTTGATCATCTTCCGGGCGTTGCCGATCCAGCGATGTGCGATATCTTCGGCTTCCCTGCTTTGGCCGTACCAGAGGCTGCGGATTTCCGGATCCCCGGTTACTTCCTTGCTGCTGATCTTGGTCACCCTGGTGCCGAACGCCCCGTTGATTGCATCGAGGATGCGCTCGTTATAGTCGGCGGGAGGGTTCTTGAGCATATCGCCGTACATGACATTGACATACTCCGAGTCGGTCACCGTCAGGATGTGCTCCTTCCTCATGCGTTTCAGTGCCCGGATCAGCTTGATCTTGTCCGCGAGGTCGCGGAACATCCGCTCGGAAATCTCGGGGTTCTCCGAAAACCGCCACGGATCCAGTGATGCGTCGACCACGTGATTCTGTTTGAACACCGGGTATGGGATGTTCTGGAAGTCATTCACCACCGCCACGTTGATCGTGGGAAGGCCGGTCCTCAGGAGTTCATAGTCCCTCGGCCAGCCGCAGACGATGACACCGTCGTAGTTCGAATTCTTGAGGTCTTTCGCCTCATTCAGCACCGACTCGAGTTGCAGGTCTTTCGTGAGGTCACGCACTGCAAACTCCACGCCGCCGCACTCGGCTTGCAGGCGCCGGATGATATCGTCATTCGTGATCGGCTCGAGGTTGGTATCATCGCGCGACGGCGCGATGTCGAAAAACACCGCGTAGATCCTGGCAGGTTCAACGGCCTGCGCAGGTACGCGCGCACCAAACGCAGAGGCACCGAGTGCACCAGCCGACACCTCAAGAAAAGTACGGCGCGTCATCGCCTGCATGTGTTTCCCCCCTGTGTCATTGTGAATCCTGCATGCATCAACTCGGGGTCTGACCCTGAAAATACAATTTTCGGGCTGAAATTGGAATTTCGGGGTCAGACCCCCGTTTGGAATTGTTTACTCGAACTTGTACTTGCCCGGGATCGCCACTTCGGGGAATGCCACCGGTCCAAATTCCCACTTGGCGGGCGTGAAATCCTGTTTTGAGTTCAGCACCTGATCCCAGGTCACAGTCTGTCCGCTGTAGGCCGAAACACGCCCCATGATCCCCATGAGTGTGCTCTCGGCAACGGACTGCGCCTCGTTCAACGGCTTGCCCGCGCGAATGCTGTCGATCAGGTCAATGTGCTCCTGCTCGTAAGGATCCGGGTTCTTTCCCTCGTAGCGCCATTCGCTGGTCGTCATGATCCGGTTGACGCAGTTGCTGGTTCCCTTCGTCCCGAGCAACCCCTCCCCGACGAGGTTCGTGCAGCCGTCCATCTGTCGGCACTGGCTGAAGAGGCGCATGCCGTTCGCGTATTCGAACTCGACGGCGAAGTGGTCGTAGATGTTCCCGAACTCGCGGCCGATGCGCGCCTGGCGTCCGCCCAGCGCAGTGGCCTTGACCGGATGCTGGCCGACGACCCA
>JAFNAH010000238.1 GCA_017860075.1 Acidobacteriota bacterium
ACGCTGCATTCCCCCGGGTACAGCCTTCCGAGCCGGTGCACGATCGCGATATCCCGGATGTCAAATTGCCGCCTCGCCTCTCTGTCCGCCTGCTCCAGCTCGCTCAGCGCCATCGCTTCGTAGGCGGAATATTCCAGGGAGCAGACCCTCCTCCCGTGCGAGTGGTTGCGCACGACGCCCTCGAAGATCACGACAGCGCCGTCCTCCTCCCGGGCAAGGCTGCGCCGGATGCCGGCCACGTCGATGGGTTCTCGCACCAGGCGGATCATGTCATCCTCCGCTGACTGGAGGGAAAAGGGCAACCTCGTCACCATCATGCAGCGGCTCATCCCGGCGAACGTACCTGGAATTGACTGCAGAAAGAATTCTGCCCTGGTTCGGGTCCATGGCGGGGAATCTGGCGGCGAGGCCGGCAAGGAGCGAGCCGACAGTCGCGTGTTCAGGGGCATCGAGTGTGATCTCGGGCGTGCCGGCAATGTCCGCTAGAGAAGCGAAAAACAGGACACGGATCATCATCAGTAGAGATTGACGAAAAGGGAACAGATCTCGTCGATGGTCCTGCGCACGCGCGTTATGGAGGTCCGTGCGTCATTGGCGAAAATGCTGAAGATCAACTGCTTGCCCGACTTGGTCGTCATGTAGCCGGAGAGAGTGGAGACGCCGTTGAGAGTCCCTGTCTTCGCGAAAATCACTCCCCTCATTGGTTGGGCGGTCATGCGGTTCTTGAGCGTGCCATCCATTCCGCTGACGGCCAGGGTCCCCAGGAACAGCCCGAAATAGGGGCGCGTAGAGATGTACTTCAGGAGGGATGTCTGGAATCGCGGCGTGACCAGGTTCTCCCGTGAGAGCCCGCAGCCGTCCCCCAGGCTCACCTGCTGGCTTTCGATCCCGGCATCGACGAGGAATCTGCGCACGATCTGCAGTCCCGCCTCCTCTGTGCCTTCTCCGCCGAACTCCGCGCCGAGGGTGCGCAAAAGCATCTCCGCGTGCAGGTTCTGGCTCTGCTTATTGATAATCTCGAGTTCTCGGATCAGCGGCTGGGATTCGCGCTCCGCGAGCAAAACCAGGGCGTGACGTGCGGCCGGCGACATGTCCCCACTGTGCAGCGCGCCTGCCTGTCCCTCCACGACCACCCCGTTCTGCCGCAGTTCTTCTTTGAGAACGGAGGCCGCCACCTCGGCCGGGTTCTCCATGACCACATACCGGTTGATGCTCTGTCGCGCGGGCAGAACGCCTGAGACCACGATAGTGCGCGTGCCGCGGATGAGACGCACGGCCGCGGTGCGCCGGGCTCTGCGCGAACCCGTCACGCCCAGGTTCCGGATCCGGTAGTAGGAATTGCGGGGCTCCATTCCGACACTGACGAGTTGTTTCGCCCTGGTGGCCGGCCAGACACTGATCCAGACGACGTTGTTGTTGAGGCTCAAGGCGCAGATCGGCGCGCCGTAGACCGACTTGAGGTCGTGCGCGGTCCACCCTTTCCCGTTGCCCGTGGTATCGAAGTAACTGTCATCGCCGATCACGTTCCCTTCGACTCGCTTGATCCCCAGCGCGATGAGCTTCCCGGCCAGGTCCCGGATCGCAGGTTTCTCGGCGGGATCCTCAGACGTCTCCGTCAGGTTGGGATCACCCCTTCCGACAAGGTAAAGATCGCCGGCCAGCGTGCCGTCCGGAAGCAGACGGCCGTTGGTATACACGCCGGTCCGGAACCTGAAGTCGGGCCCCAGTTTCTCGAGCGCCGCCGAGGTGGTGAGCACCTTCAGGACGGACGCGGGGGTGAACGGCTTGTCAGGGTTGAGCGAAACCAGGACCTGGTTGTCGGCGGTGTCGATGACCTCCATGCCCCAGTGTGTGGAACGGATGCCCGGCCGCTTGAGGTACTGGGAAATCCTGGTCTGGATCGTCTCCAGCGATGTGGCCGCAAAGCAGGTCGGGATGAGAAACGGTGTGATGAAGAGGAGGGCAGAAGGGAGCGCTGGGAAAAACCTGCAGAACCGGCTGATGCGTCGAGTCATTATCCTCTTCTCATTTATTCATTTATCGCCACAGTTCGCCGGCAGGTTTAGGGCACAAACAATCCCCTCGGAAACCTGCGGCAACGGAGCTACTTCTATCACAAAAAGACCCGGGGCGCCACCCGGCTCAGGTCTTGGGTGCTCTTTCGAACAGGAGCGAGTCATTCAGGGAAGTCTCGCCTATGCGGGCACCGACACCGATCAATGCCGAGTCCTGGACCTTGGTCAGCGGTTCGAGCGTATCCGGATTCGCCACGACGGCGTATTCCAGCTTCGCCAGCGGTTCGGACTGGATGACGTCGGTAATCTGCTTGACGATCTTCTTCGACTGCAGCTCTCCGCCAAGTACAGCCGACTGGGCTGCCTGCAGGCTGCGGTAGATCACCGGGGCGGCTGCTTTCTGGGCAGGAGACAGGAAGTAGTTGCGAGCGGCGTAGGCCAGGCCCGAGGAATCGCGCACCACGGGGGTGACGACGACCTCGGTATCCATGTTCAGGTCGCGCATCATTTTTCTCAGGATGGCGCCCTGCAGATGGTCTTTCTGTCCGAAGAAGATGAACGCGGGCTTCACGATGTGCAGCATCTTGAGAATGCTGGTTGTCATTCCCCTGAAGTAGTTTCTCTTGTAGATCCCGGGCAGTTTGGAGCCGAAGCTTTCCACCTCCACGTAAGTTGTGAAATCAGGCGGATACATCTCCTCTTCCGGCGGCGTGAAGATGTAATCCACGTCCTCCTGCCGCAGGATATCGACGTCCCGCGTGATGTCACGCGGATACTGGCGGTATTCCTCCTCCGTCAGAAACTGCAGCCGATTGACGAAGATCGAGACCACCACGATGTCCGTCATCTGCCTGGCCGCCTGGATAAGGCTGATGTGGCCCGGGTGGATGGCGCCCATGGTGGAGACGAGCCCGATCTTCACATCCTCCGATACTACCTTGGCGGTCATTGCCGCCATGCGAGAGACGCGGTTGACTATCTCCATGGGGCTGAGATGATAGCACAAATCCACATTACCGGCGCGTCTGGCCGGCCGGTGGATACCTGCATGTCAGGTACAGTAGCTGATTTGTGCGGCGCGTACGCTTGCGCCCGACAGATTAAAGAGCTGCCGTGAAATGGGCGGCTCCGCTGCGCCGCAGGGGACAATCGCGCTCCTTCGCCGGACGCTAACTTGTGTCCCGGCATCCCGATCATTTTCGAAGCGGGCGGGCTCTGCCTCCGAACCTGCGGGGTTTCATTCCCTTCCTGCGGTGCTTTGCTCAGGCAAGCCAGGCGCGGGCCTCTTCCAGTCGGGCAGGCAGGAAGTGCCTGATCGGCATGCCTCTCATTCCTTTGCCCAGGAACGCGCCGAACAGATCCTCCCATTTAGCGTCGCCGACAACGGCGACCTTCTCCACTTGCTGGTCGTATTCGAGGTGGAACGGCACGCTGTTCCAGTCGTCTTTTTCAGACCAGCCCTCGAAATTCTCCAACACCAGGAGGAGACTGAACTTCCTCTTGTGCCTGACCGCTTCCAGGAAGAGTCCCTGTAGCCTTGTGAACTCCTCCCTCCTGAGCAGCCCGCTTATTTTCACCGTGATCGGGTTCCCTGTTGGTTCGAGCACTTGAACGGGCATTTCGGTCAACCTCCTTGCAGACGGGCTTGTCTCCCGAGGCGTCAGCGGGATAGTTCGCGGATCGCCCTGGAGGCCCACTCTGCGTCTTCGAGCATGGCACGCCCGATGCCGACGAGATCCGCTTTGCCTTCCCGCACGATCCGGTCCGCCAGGGCCGGTTCCCGGATCCCCCCCGTCACAATCACGGGGATATTCACCTCCGCTTTGATGGCCGCCGCGTACGGCACGAAGTATCCCGGCGATCTCCCGATCCCGCGCGAGCCCTGCAGCCCCCCGGAAACGTCGATCAGGCTGGCTCCGGACGACTCGAGCATGGCCGCGACTTTGCACGAAGCGTCCAGCTCGAGCCCTCCAGGTGTTTCGTCATGAGCGCCGAGCCGGACAAAAACCGGGAACTCGGGACCCGTACGCCTGCGCGCCTCCGCCAGGATTTCGAGGTGGATCCTCGACCGGCCTTCGAGGCTCCCGCCGTACTCGTCCTCCCGGCGGTTGGTCAGGGGCGAGAGGAATTCCGACAGCAGGAAACCGTGTGCGGCATGGATCTCGATTGCGTCGAAGCCCGCCAGGCGGGCGCGAGCCGCCGCGTTTCCAAA
>JAFNAH010000239.1 GCA_017860075.1 Acidobacteriota bacterium
GATGTTCGTGTTGACCTGCATTTTCGTGAGGTCGGCCGCGATCGTGAAAAGCGTCGGCGATGAGAAACTGGCGGCCACGGTCTGGCCGCGGTCCACGCTTCGAGAGATGATAGTCCCTGATATCGGGCTGGTGATTATCGTGTGTTGCAGGTTCACCTTGGCTGTCTCGAGCGAGGCCCGCGCCTGAAGGAGCCTTGCCTGGTCGGCCTTGTAACGCGCCTGCGCCGATTCGAGCTCCGCCTCCGCGGCCTTCTGGGTGGCGACTGCGGCACCGATGGCGGCCTCCGCGGTGTCGAGGTCGTCCCGGGCTATCAGCTTTGCGTCCCAGAGTTCCTGCTGCCGTTTCAGTTTGCGCTGCTTGTCCAGGACGTCGACCTTTGCCTTTTCCAGGTTGGCCTTCATGCTGGCTATGGACGCCGCCGTGTCGTTCACCGTGGCCTCGGCAGTGGCAACATTCGCCTCAGCTTGTTGCACCTGCGCCTCGAAAAGGGCCGGATCCAGCTTGGCGAGAAGTTGGCCTTTCTTCACCTCAGAGTTGAAGTCGGCGTACAGTTCGGCAATCGTACCCGACACCTGGGTTCCGATTTGCACCGTTGTTACAGCCTGGAGCGTGCCTGTTGCGGCTACCTGGAGGATGATGCTGCCCCGGTCCACACTGCCGAAAAGGTAGCTCGGCTTGTCGGCCTTCACGGTGATGATGCGGTAAGTGCCGAACACGAGGATCAGAGCGGCCGCAAGGCCAGGCAAAAGGATATACTTCCTGGAATACCAGCGTGTTGGTCTCATCTCCCCTACACCCGTATCTTTCAGATCAGAGCCGTTCAGCCCGGCCATCCGGCTCGGAACGCCCTGTCTTCCCTGCCTATGATAGAAAATACGCGGCCACGCGTCTTTTGTTGCAGCCTTTCAAATCACAGCCGGGCAGTAGCGTTCAGCCCGTGATCGCGGCCGGTGTCCTGTCCCGGAAAGCGGTGAGGAAGCCATCCAAACCCTGATATGATGGCCGGGATTCGCTTGGATGAGGAGATGCTCGAGCCCATGAAGACCAAATTGCAGATTGAAGAGATAAAGGCAGCGACCAACAAACGTCATTCTTCCATTCGCGTAAACGTCTTCATCGGGCTATTGACCCTCGGACTGTCCTGCGCATATCCTCGGCAAATGGACTACAGCTCTCACTACAATCAGGAACTCGCTCACTACACCTGCCACCGCGCTTCCGGGCCGATCAGTGTCGACGGCAGGCTGAATGAAACCGACTGGCAGCGCGCGCCCAAGTCTTCGCCCTTTGTCGACATTGTCACTGGAAAGCCGGGATGGTACGACACGCGCGTCGCCATGCTCTGGGATGACCGCTGCCTCTACTTCGGTTTCACGGTCGAAGAGCCCGACGTCTGGGCGACGTTGACGGATCGCGATTCCAAGATATGGTTCGACAATGACGTGGAGGTGTTCATCGCCGGAAAGGATGCGTACTACGAACTCGAGGTCAACGCGCTGAACACCATCTATGAGGTCTTCTGGATATGGAAGGACATGTACCGGCCCGGCAGTCCGTACAACGTGCCCGAGTGGAATCCTGAGGGCCGGAACCTGATGGTGATCGATGGCATCGGGGGCCACGTTCATCCCCGCGGATGGCGCAACGGGTACCTGGATTGGGATTTTCCCGGGCTCCTTCATGGCGTTCACGTGGACGGCACGCTGAACAAGCGCGACGACGTGGATCGGGGATGGACGGTCGAGCTGGCTTTCCCCTGGGAGGGGATGAAATGGCTTGCGGACGGTCGGTCCCTGCCGCCGAAAGAAGCGGATATATGGCGGATAGACTGCTCACGTTTCGAGCAAGTCGGGCCCAAGGGCGAGAAGCTCGAGACCGCCGCAGGCTGGACCTGGAACCGCCACGGGCACTATGATTCGCACATCCCGGAGACCTTCACCTACGTCCACTTCACCGAAAAGATCGTCGGGAAGTAGCCACGACCTGGTTCAGGCCACAAAGTAGGTCCGGTCTGTTAGACCGGACCTCGGCCCGGACCTACTCTAGAAGCCCTCAGGAATAATCCAGAAACTTTCCTTCCAGATTCCCCGCGGGGGAATGGACTGCAGTTCCTTGTAGAGCCCTGCGTGGGCGAGGTTGAAGGCGTTTGTGATCCCCACCATCGGCTCGAAGCAGATGAAGTCCCGCCCGGGAGGGGCGAACACTATCGCGACATCGAATTTCGGCCCGAACAGGACGCTTATCTTCTGTTTCCGGCCCAGGACCCGGAATTCAGCGCGCCCGGCCGCATCGCGGATCAGATTGACGAATCCTGCATCCAGGTTGAAATCACGAAGCGGCTGGGGATCAGCCAGGTTCACCGGCTCGGTCATTCCGGTGGGAATCAGGCTTCGGGATACCGCCACGGTCTCGCGAGCCGCCACGTGGACGCGCCAGTCATCGCGCGGCGAATCGTCGAGCCGGTAATAGGTGTGGTAACCGAGCGACAGTGGCATCGGCTCCGTGGACAGGTTCTCGATCGAGGTCTCTACCTCCAGTTGTCCGTTGCGGAGACGGTAGGTCATGGTGATCTCGTGCGCAAACGGGAACTGCGCCATCCAGTCAGGGTATCGCCAGAAGTCGAGCCTGGAGGTCACACTCGCCGATTCATTGTCGGCCCGCACACTCGTCACTTCCCACCCGCTTGAATAAGCAAGAAGGCCGTGAATCGGATTGTGATTGCCGTCGTAACGGAAGTTCTTCAGATCGGGGTTCAGATGGTATTGCCGGCCGTTCGCCCAGTAAGTATCTCCATCGATTCGATTCGCCCAGGGAGCGAGCAGGGGATTGCCCAATTGAACCGGCTTGTCCCTGAACTCCCTGAGACTCCCGTAGGGTGACCACAGGATGTGTTTCCCCTTCACCTTCATTTCGAAGGCGTTGTTGCCGATGGATGGGACGATCAGAATCTCAGTCTCGTTCCTGGTGTCCGAAAGACGGATCACCTCGATCCCGTCCACGGAGATGCGCCCGGCGGAATAGTTCATTGACAACCCCATGGGTGGCATGAGGAGGACAGCAATCGCTATGGAGATCATGACCTTCCTCTGTACCGGCGGCCAATGCCAGGTTGGCTCGCCGGCTCCCGGCGTCACGCCGCTTCCGGCTACTTCACGATATCGCCGAACGCGAGCAGTTTTGCCTGGTACTGGGCGGCAAGCTTTTCTGCCTGGTTCTTGTCCTTGAACGCCAGGATGCCGCCATTCTGCGGGGTCTTGAACTGCTCCGATTTTACAAAAGCTGCCTGCTCGGCGGGCAGCCATTCCTTCGTCGCGTAATCGACAACATAAAATGCGCCGATGTTCTCCTTCTTCATCTTGTTCTGCGCATAGTCGGCCATGCACGCGATGTCATCAAATTTCCGGACGAAGCCATCCTTGGTGGCAAACTCCGCGGCATACTGCTTCTCGACGATCGGCGCCTTGCAGCGGAAGCAGATGTCGTTCTGGGCAATCTCCACCGGTCTGTAGGTCGGCTGCTGGCAGGCCACAAGAGCGATGGTCGCGCACGCGAGCAACAGCTTGCGAACAGTCATCATGTGTGTACCTCCGGGATGCTTGATTAGACCTGATCGCGAAGAAAACGCTCCGGCATCGGGTTGCCGCCGGGACCGGTTGCAGCTCCGGCCTGTGGCGGCGCCGCGAAGCTGCGCGGCCGCCGATCCGAGCGACGGGTGAATGTCGTCAATGTGCCGCGTCAGATCCGGATTATCTATATGCGTGCTCGCGAATTCGCGCAAGCAAATCCGACGCCGAAAAACCGTCTGCGCGGATCAATCCTTCGGGTAGCCCACCGTCTGGGCCAGGATGATCTTTTGCTCCGGCCGGAGCCCAAGCGCTTTTGAAAGCGCCGGCTTGTCCACCGACGCGCGGACCACCGTTGCCAGCCCTTCGGAGGCACAGTAAAGGTAGACGTTCTGCGATATGAAACCTGTGTCGGCTCCGGAATATAGAGCTTTGGATTCCTCGTCACCGCCACCCATCTTGGCCGTGTCGGCGATGTACACAAGGTTCAGCGGCGCCTCCTTGACCCACTCCTGAGTCCCGGCCAGGGCGCGCAGGTCACCCGCAGCCACGGGCTTCAGCATCTCCCCTTTGGCGTCATAGAGCCAGGCCGCCTTGGCCGTGACAACGTAGACGTCTATCTCCTGGCGATTCATTGCCGATGGTGCCGTGACCTGCATGAGCGGCTTGCCGCCGTCGGTCTGTGGCTTTGGCAGCTGGACAGGCTGGAGGTCCTGGGCCGGTGCCAGGCATACCAGGCAGAGCGTCCACAGCAGTATCACGATCGAAAGCCTGCGGAGTGAAATCCTCATGGGAGCCTCCTTTGGCATCATAGCGATCGGATTATAAGCCAATCCAGTGCCGAAGATAGACCGCAAAATCATGTGCCAATTGCGGATCCTGAGCCGGTAGCGGTGGACATCGAGCACCTGCACCGATAGAATTTCGCCTCGGTTGCCTCTGATCTCATCATGAAAGGACGTGACGTGCGATGAGAGTCACCTCGTCTGCTGTCATTATCGCATTTCTCCTGGGCCTGCCTTTCCTTCTCTGCGCGCAGGAGTCGGGCTCGATGGGAGCTGCACAGGAGATTCGGCACTCCCGCGCGCCCGCGGCGGCCGCCTTGGGCATCTCACCGCAGGAACCCGTGCTGGGCGGGATACCTGCAGGTCAGCCCACCGCCGATACGATCCCGCTCTCGCTGGTCGAGGCGATTGAGCGCGGGCTCAAATACAACCTGGCCGGTCTTCTGGGGTCGCAGGGAATCCGCGCCGCGGAAGGGAGCCGTCAGCTCGCCCGCAGCCAGCTCCTGCCGACTATCTCAGCCGGTATCTCGGAGAGCCAGGCACAGATCAACCTCAAAGCCTACGGGTTTCCCACCCCGCCCGGGGTTCGGTATATGTACGGGCCGTTCAGCATCTTCGACGGCCGCTTCTACCTCGCACAGACAATATTCGATCTGAAGGCGATCAATGATATCCATGCCGGATCGGAGCAGTTGAAAGCGAGCCAGTTGTCCTACAAGGGCATCCGGGACCAGGTCGTGCTTGTGTGCGGCCAGCTTTATCTCCGCGCAGTTTCAGGCAAGAGCAGGATTGACGCCGCCCGTGTCCAGGTGCAGACGGCGCAGGCGTTGTATGATCTGGCAGTGGATCGAAAGAAGGCGGGCGTGGCGCCTGCGATCGACGTGCTTCGCGCCCAGGTGGAGCTGCAGGCGCAGGAGCAGGGCCTGATCGTGGCAACCAACGAATTTGAGAAAGAGAAGCTCGACCTGGCGCGCGCCATCGGCTTGCCTCTCGGCCAGCGCTTCAGCCTGTCGGATGAGCTTCGCTTCAGCGCGCTGCCGCCGATGATGTTGGAAGACATCGTTCAGGAGGCGTATCGCGCACGATCCGATTATCAGAGCGCACTGGCGCAGCTGCGCGCGGCACAGTATGCCCGCAAGGCGGCCGAAGCTACGAAGCTTCCGTCTTTTCAGGGGATTGCCAACTACGGCGTGAACGGACCGGGCCCCGGCGAAAGCCACGGGGATTACACGATCGCTGCGAGTATAAACATCCCCATCTACGAGGCGGGACGCGCACAGGCGAGAGTGCTTGAAGCAGATGCTGCCCTGAAGCAGCAGGAAGCGATCATCGAAGACCTTCGGGGGCGAATCCACTATGAAATCCAGACAGCGTTTCTGGATATCCAGGCTGCCGACCAGACTGTCGGTGTTGC
>JAFNAH010000240.1 GCA_017860075.1 Acidobacteriota bacterium
GCCCGTTCCAGGCGGTCCATCAGGAGAATGCGATTGGGCATGCCTGTAAGCGGGTTGTAGACCTTGCGATCGGTTATGTCGGTCTGTGACCCGGCGATGCGGTGCGCCTTCCCGTTCCCGTTGCGCAGTGCCAGCCCCCGGCAGAGCATCCAGCGATATGTTCCGCTTGCATCCAGGATCCTGTACTCGCTCTCGAAGTGGCTGCTCAGCCCCGTTATGTGCTGGGCGAGTTTCTTCTCGACTCCGACCCTGTCGGCAGGGTGCATCCGCTTGAACCAGTCGTCCGGCGACCGCCCGATCTGGGCCTCCTCGTAACCGAGCATCGATTTCCAGCGAGGCGAGTAGTAGATCTCCCTGTTTTCCAGGTTCCAGTCCCACAACCCGTCGTTGGCACCCAGGGTTGCGAGAGAGTATCGCTCCTCGCTCTCTCGCAGAGCCTTCTCCATGTGGTGCTTGTAGAGCGCGATCTCTATGTGGCCGTGGAGTTCGCGTTCCTCGAACGGTTTCAGCAGGTACCCGAACGCTTCGGTTACCTTCGCGCGCTGGAGGGTCCTTTCGTCGGCGCATGCGGTGAGAAAGATCACGGGGATGTTGAGCGTCGCACGGATTGAATCCGCAGCCTGGACTCCGTCCATGCTCCCCTTCAGTATGATGTCCATCAGTACCAGGTCAGGCCGCGTCTGGTCGGCCTTCGCGATTGCCTCTTCGCCTGAGCATGCTGTCCCGACAACATCATAGCCCAGCACTTTCAGGCTGTTTTTGAGATCCAGTGCAACGATCGTCTCGTCTTCAACGACCAGAATCCGCACCTGCTTGCTCGCCATTCTTCCCTCGCTCATTCAACTCTCGGATATCAGGCCCGGCTGCGTGGGATCCTGATGTCGCACTGGAATCCGCTCTTTGAGCAATAGCTGACCGTGCCTCCGAGCTGGTCGGTGAGGCTGCGTACCAGCTTCAAACCAAGAGACTCGCTTTCCTCCGGGTTCGACCCGGCAGGAAAGCCGATGCCGCTGTCGCGCACGGTCAGCGCGAGCCCCTGCCCGTTCTCCTCACAGAAACGCACCGTGATCTCGCCCCCGCGGCCGTCCGGGAAGGCGTACTTCAGGGCGTTGGAGACGAGTTCGTTGATGATCAGCCCGCACGGGATGGCCACATCGAGGTTCATCGGTACTGAATCAACCTTGAGGTCGAGGCGGACCGCGCTCGAACTTGCCTTGTAGGAACGCAGCAGATGGCCGGTCAGGTTCCGGACGTAGCCGGCGAAGTCGATGCTGGCCAGATCCCTGGACTGATACAGCCGTTCGTGAATCAGGGCCATGGCCTTGACACGGTCCTGGCTCTCTTTGAACGTCTGGCACGCCTTGGGGTCCTCTATTTCGGCGGCCTGCAGACTGAGGAGGCTGCAGATGATCTGGAGATTGTTTTTCACGCGATGGTGAATCTCCTTCAGCAGTACTTCCTTCTCAGTCAGCGAAGACTTGATCTGTTCCTGGGCGCGCCTGGAGATGGTGATGTCCTGGTACTGCCAGAGGTGGTAGCGGACGTCTTCACCGGTGCGCAGTGGCACGTAGTTCCTGACGAACACGCGTTCCTGCCAGTGCAGTTCCTCTCCCAGAACCGGCGTCGCTTTCCTGATGATCTCCTCGATGCTTTCCGCAAACTGAAGCGGTTGAACGAAGAGGAGCCTGGAATCCACGCCAAACAGCGACTGGGCCGGGATCGGGATGCCGAACATGTTGCTGAAAGCCTGATTGACGTGGGTGATGCGCCGTGCTTCGTCCTCGACCAGGATCCCGGACTGGAGATTGTCGATGAGATTCGACATCAGGACAGTCGTCGCCCTGAGCTGTTCTTCCGCCTTCTTCTGCTTGGTGATATCCTCCGCGATCCCCACCACCCGGTACACCTGCCCGGTCTGATCGCGAACCGGAAACGCCCGGTCCCGAACCCAGCGGAGCGATCCATCCGGCCGCACGACCCTGTACTCCTCGTCGTATTCACCCCAGACCTGCTTGACGAGAGACTCCCGCACGCGCGCCTGATCCTCATGGTGGATTGCGTCAAGCCAGGAGCCCGGCTGACGATGCAGGTTTGTGCAACTCCTGCCCCAGATCTCCTCATATCCGGGACTGACGTACTGCTTGGACTGACCGTCCGGAGGCGAAATCCAGAACACGGCCTGGATATTGCCGGTCAATTGCCGAAACTGCTGCTCCACCCGCACGCTGGAGATCAACGTGCCCAGGATCTGCCCGGCGATCTTGAGCCCCTCGATCTCGGAGTACGGCCAGTCCCGGTCGATGAAGCACTGTTCGAGCCCCAGGCACCCCCACCACTGCCGGTCCATGAACATAGGGACGATGACCACCGACCGAACGCCGAGAGCCTCGAGCATGTCGCGCTTCTTGCGGTCGATGTCCCTCGTGCGCGCCAGGCAGGGCTGACCCATCGAGAGCGCGGAGGCCTGGTCCTCGATCATCTGGCCCCGGAGGAGATTGAGAACCCGAAGATCATTCTCGTCGGTAGAAAGCCCCGGCGTCGTCCACTCATAGAGCCAGGTATCGGCGCCATGGCTGCCTCGCTCCGATGTCCTCCGATCCGTGATGAAGACCCTGGTGACAGAGGTCGCCTCTCCAAGCCTGCGCATCACATCCTGGACTCCGGCCTCCCAGCCATTCTTCCCCAGGAATTGCTGAGCCGCATAGCTGACCGCCTCGAGAATGGCATCCCTGCGATCGATCTGCCGGTTCGTCACCCGCATCTGGGTTACGCTGGTCCCGATCAGGATCGCGTTGAGGGATGCGGCGAGAAGAATCACCTGGAAGACGCCGGCCACATCTGCTCCCCTGCCGAGACGCCAGAGTCCCAGGATCGTGACGATCGTCATCGCCGGCACGGCGACCGAGACGCCCTCGAGTCCATGTTTCAGCGCAATCCACAGGAGGGGCACCGAGAGCAGCACGAAGATGAGCAACTCGCCGCTCACGTGCCCGCCGAGTATGAGCCAGTAGACAAAGACCGACAGCGCGAGAAAGGAGAGGGCAAATACGGGAGTCGGCTTGCTCAGGCGCAGCGTCTGAAGGTATCGGGCAGGGGCGGACCTCTCCCCCGTCAAACCCAGGAGGATGATCTCGAACCGCGGTGCCGCATGGATTAGCAGGAATGGTGCAAGCGCCAGAACACCCGATCCAAATCCGACAACCTCGCTCCGAAAGTCCCACACGAGCTGTTGCCAGGGCGTGTGACTGTGTAGCCAGGAGCTGGCAACCGAAGTCGCCGCCAAGCCAGCGGACGCCGCACCGCCGGCCGCCAGAAATCTCATTACCTCGCGGCTGTGCTTCAACCTGACATACGGCCCCGGGACGGTCCGGCGGACGACTGCCGCTGCACCGGCCAGAATCACGGTCATGCTCAGGCATTCCAGGGCAACGTAGGTGAAGGAAACCGGCAGGGGATGCAGCCACATCCTGTCTACCAGATGGGCAGCCAGGACAACCGGGGAATACTTGAGCCCGTAAGCTAGCAGCAGGCTGAAGCTCACAGCCGCCGGCAGGTGCCAGTGGTCCAGCGCCGCGGACGGCTCGAGCATGGCCATGCCGTAATCCAAGGCCAGGCAAAGCACAAAGTAAGAGGAGACGAGGAAGACCGGGCGGGGGTCATACCAGGATTTCCGCACCAGCCTCAACTCGCCTGCGAACTGTCCGCTTTCAGCCGCAGATGCTTCCATCGCAGATTCAATCCACGCGGTCAAGTTTCATTGCACTTAGTGCGCTTGATCAGGACATGGTGCCGACGACCTGCATGTACGGTTCATCAGCGCCGGGATGCAGTCAGGTGCCGCATACGGAAATAGCCTGACCGAGCATAAATTGTGTTCCTGCGGTCATATCGGCCGCAGCCGTGCGTATCTGTATCGATTTACTGGGCCGGACAGGCGACAGAGAGGTGCCCCGCGTGGCCTCATGTTCTTCCGGAGTGTGGTATCCTTGCGCTTCGTTTTTCCGACGGATCGGACGAGCCCCCCACGAATAATGGAGAGCCCTGAACACATCCCCCCTCAATCCGCTGCCCTGCCTGATCCGGGACTTTCCCGGCGCCACCTGCTCCTGAACGCAGTCCAGGTGTTTGTTGTCGCGCGGAGTATCCCGGTTGCGGCGGGTCCGGCGGCCCCGCGGAGTATTAAGATCGTTGACTACCGGAGCCCGA
>JAFNAH010000241.1 GCA_017860075.1 Acidobacteriota bacterium
TTCCTCCGCGAATTCGGCTTCGGCGGCTGCCTGGCAGACGACATGGGCCTGGGCAAGACCGTTCAGGTTCTGGCACTCCTGGAGGCCCGGAGGCAGGCGGGGGTGCGCGATTCCACCGTGACCGACCCGCCGCGCCCCTCGCTTGCGATAGTGCCGAAGTCGCTCGTATTCAACTGGAAGCAGGAAGCCGCGCGGTTTACGCCGGGCATCCGCGTCCTGGACCATACGGGCAGCCTGCGAGTCAGGGACGGCGAGCATCTCGAGACCTACGACCTGGTTCTAACGACCTATGGCACTCTCCTGCGCGACGCCCACTACCTGAAAGACATCGAATTCGACTATGTGATCTTGGACGAAGCCCAGTCGATCAAGAACGCCGCGACTGCCTCGGCTAAAGCGGTGCGTCTGCTGCGTGGCAGGAACAGGCTCGCACTCAGTGGTACTCCGGTCGAGAACCATCTCGGTGAACTGCTGTCGCGGGCGCTCAGGCCGTTCATCCTGCGCCGCACCAAGGAGCAGGTGGCCTCCGATCTGCCTCCGAAGCAGGAGCAGTTTCTCTATTGCGAGCTCGAGGCGCCGCAGCGAAGGCTCTACAACGAACTGCGCGACTACTACCGGAAATCGCTCGTGCAGCGGGTGGAGAGCGACGGCATGGGCAAATCCAAACTTCACGTACTCGAGGCCTTGCTGCGGCTTCGCCAGGCGGCTTGCCACCCCGGGCTGATCGACAGGAACAGGACCGGGGAGGCGAGTGCCAAGCTGGATCTTGTCCTGCCACAGATCGAGGAGGTCCTGGAGGAGGGCCACAAGATACTGGTCTTCTCCCAATTCACCTCGTTTCTCGCCATCGTCCGCGAACGGCTCGATCGCGGGGGAATCGTTTACGAGTACCTCGACGGCGAGACGCGCGACCGGTCCCGGCCGGTCGAACGTTTCCAGAACGATCCGTCCTGCCGCCTGTTCCTGGTCAGTCTCAAGGCGGGAGGCCTCGGTCTGAACCTCACGGCGGCTGAATACGTGTACCTGCTGGATCCCTGGTGGAACCCGGCAGTCGAACGCCAGGCTGTCGATCGCACCCATAGGATCGGGCAGACCCGCCCGGTGTTCGCCTATCGTGTCATAGCACGCGATACGGTGGAGGAGAAGGTGCTGGAGCTTCAACGGACCAAGCAGGATCTCGCCGACGCAATCATCGGCGCCGACACCAGCCTGATTCGCGATCTGAGCCGCGAGGACCTCGACCTTCTCCTGGGCTGAGCTGCAACATGCGCCTTGCAGCCGCGAAATCTAGCCTTCGGTGTCGTCCAGGCCGGGATCGGAATCGGCTTCGGCATCGTGATCGATTTCGAACGGGCCACCGAGGGTGTACGCAATGGAAGCGCGGCGGAGTGGCGGTCCTCCCTGAGGGTGAACCCCATAGGCGTTAACTTAAGACCATTGCTCCTTCGCACACTCCAACCTGGACTTAGACTTGGACCTGGACGTGGACCTGGACCTGGACTGGCGCTTGTCGCGCAGCCGCGACCGCAGAAAACCGGCCAGCTCCTGCATCATACAGAATGCTCCGGAGGAAGCGCAGGGCGTGAGAACACACCGATCAAACTCGACGTCCAGGTATAGGTCCAGGTTCGAGGACGCGACGAAATCTGGTCTAAGTTAACGCTTATGAGGGTGAATCCCTGGTCATCTTCTCTGACGTTGAGGTTGGCCGGGGTCCGCTGCCTCCAGGATCGTGTCGACGACAGGCTCGAAACCACGCCCGAAACGGTGTCCTGACTGGAGCGGGATCGACTCCGCCAACCCGGGCTCCAGGCTTGGGCACAGCGCGTCCTTGTCTTCGGTTCCGTAGAAGCAGAGGATCTTCATTCCACGCAGCCTCTCCACCTCCGGCCGCACCGGCAGTGATGTGGGACGGTTCCGAGCAGTCAGCCAGTTCAGGAGGTGAAACTCGAAGTCCGCGCTGTCGCTCAGCCCCAGAAAAGCCACGAGCTGTATCTTCGCTTTAGTGTCGCTCGGGAGACGGTTCAGTACAAACGGAAGGACGTCCGCCCCGAACGAATAGCCGATCAGGACTACCTTCTTCTTGCCCCAATCCGCCGTGTAATGCCGGATGATCCGGTCAATATCGTTCGCGGTCTGTTCCGGCGTTCTGCGTTTCCAGAAGTACTGGAGCGCGTTGAGGCCGACGACCGGGATGCCATGGTCGGCGAGTGCCTTGGCAATGCCGCGATCAGTGACACCCCAACCGCCGTCTCCTGTCACGTGCACCGCCATCAGGTCCCCGGCGGAGCCGCCGGCGGGAACCTCGATGAGAGGGAGGTCCCCGACCGATTCGGTGCCCGCTCGCGGCGGCGGGTTCACTTCGACTTTGGCGACGCGCGCGAAGGCCTCTCTGAACTGAGGCATCCAGTTGCGCGGCACCGAGTAACCGTGCCCGACCTTCGGCAACATTATGATTTCGCCGTGGGGAACACGCTTCACATAGTCCTGCGTCGCCTTCGGATCACACACCCTGTCGGTTTCCCCCTGCAGAGCGATCCAGGGGACTTCGAGCGATTTTGCCGGCTGGAAAATGTAACCTTTGTCCTTTGGACCGAGGGCCCACTCCAGGCCGCTCCCCCGGCACATAGGCCTTGGGAGCGGGAGATCCGGGCAGAATCCCAGGCTGACGGCTCCCTGAAAGGTGCTGTATGGCGCCTGAACCAGGGTTGCATAAGCCAGGGTGGCACCGGATGAGTATCCCACCAATACCGGCGTCTGATATGCAGAGTAGCCGAGCTTCATTTGAACAGACTTGCTGAGAGTCTCGAAGTCAGCGGCAGGATAGAGGCATGTCCCGGACGAAGCAGCCAGATGGCGGAGATATTGGGTGATGTCGATGCCGACCACCAGCGCATCAAGGTTAACGAGCTCGCGGGCCATATCGATGACGCCGAGATTCCATCCGCCGTCGCCTGATACGAACAGGACCACCCGGCTGGGGTGGGGGGATGCGTAGTAGAGATGGACCGTGCCGAACCCCTCGAATGAAGCGGTCTCTTCGGTTGCGGAAAGTGTTCCGACGGCACAGAGCAGGGCAAGAATCAGGATCGGGATTGTCCTCATGGCAAGCACGTCCTCACTCTCACGAGCATCCTGAGGCGGATGGCGGTGATGTGAACTCCCACTGTGAAGTCGATACACATGCATTATAAGCGATTCGCCAGCGTGATGAGCCTTCAACCTCGGACGGGAAGTGCAATAGCATTCCTCGCGGGGTCACATGGAGCGAGCCGGCGCGCCATGTCCGCGCCGCATGCGCGGACGGGCGCTTCAAGCCGACAGGATAGCGGGAGGGGGTGTGCGTCGTTGTCCCTCAGCGAATGGGAGTGCCGGGTCCACCTTTGCGAGCCGCGGTCCTGTCGCCGCCTTCGGTCGAGAGCAGAGCATAAAAGATCGAAGCGTCGTCGGCGAGGCTGCGGGCGCCGCTCCGGGCATACAGTATCCGTCCATCTGAGCTGACCCAATACACTGCCGGTACGGCAAAACGGCGCATGCGCCGCGTCAGGGCTCCGCTCGGATCCAGGTAGGTGGCGACCCCGGTATCTCTCCCGTCTCGGGACGTGGCGCTGAGCAGGGCCACGCGCAGGCCGGGCATGGTGGGAGCCAGCGTATCTATGTTGTCCAGCTCATTCAGGCATGCCGGACATGCCGGGTTAAGCAGGATCAGCAACGTCGGCCGGCCGCACCACGAGCTGGTGTCGACCGGTAGGCCCTCCGGTGAAACCAGGCGAACTCCGGGAAGGCGATCTCCTGGTTTGAGGCCCTGAAACTGGCCCGGCAACCGCAACGCCAGGATCCCCAGTCCCATGGTTGCCGCCGCTGCTGCAGCGAGAATTACTGCAAAGATGACACGTCTGAACCTGGAACGATGCCGTTTCATCTGAGTCGTTACCCCCTGTCGGGTCTAATGTGTGCGCGGCCTGGGACCCATTTCAGAGGCACTGCGATTCTCACTCTCAAAGGGGAGTCCTGCCGAAGCGGGCGCCCGGGTGGAGGGGTGCTGGAGATGAGCTATGTTTCGCGGCGGGTCAACCAGTCGAGGAGAGGCCACATGTTCGCAGGGACCGCTGCCTCCCCTGCTTCCACGGTGCGCGTCCGGCTGTCGGCTTCCACCGTGACGCGGTACAGGAAGCGGTCGGCGCCCCCGGGGCTGGAGCGCATATCCAGCGGCAGGTCAAAAAAACGGGATTGAGCCAGGAGCGTCTGCAATCGCTTCGCCTGGGTAGGCGGCAGGGAGTCGGAGTCCACGAAGACCTCGACCTTTCGGCCTGTGATGCCTCCGGTCCGTTCGAAGTGCACGCGCACACGCATGAGTTCATTATATGCCCGGGAGACCGCCGGTGCGACCCCCTCTGACAGTCGCCGGAAGGCCATTCGCACGGGTCTTCCGGCCGTTCACCGAAAAGCCCTGAATAAGAGAGGATC
>JAFNAH010000242.1 GCA_017860075.1 Acidobacteriota bacterium
TTCGGGTAAATTCCCCTGGGCCGATCACTCCAGACGATTTCCCATGCTAAACCAGCCGGAACCCGCCTACCACGGGGTCGTCTACACCGCCGCGATGGGAGCGGCGGCCTACATTGGCCGTGCCCGCACCGTGCCCTTGCGGAATACAGGCTCCGCCATCAGCCCTTTCAATGCCTTTCTGATTCTCCAGGGAGTCGAGACTCTCGCGATGCGCATGGAACGTCACACGGAAAACGCCCTCGCGGTGGCTCATTACCTCAACGAGCACCCCAGCGTCGCTTGGGTCAGCTACGCGGGCCTGGAGAGCTCACCCTACTATCGGCTCGCGCAGAAGTACACCAGGGGCAGGCCTTCGGCGCTGCTTACCTTCGGCATTAAGGGTGGTTTCGAGGCGGGGGTGAGATTCTACGACGCGCTCAAGCTGTTCAAGCGTCTGGTCAACATCGGCGATGCCAAGTCTCTGGCGGCCCATCCTGCTTCGACCACGCACCGGCAGCTTTCCGACGCGGAGTTGGCATCAGCCGGCGTCACTCCGGATACGATCCGGCTTTGCATCGGCATCGAACACATAGACGACATACTGGCAGATCTCAGTCAGGCATTGTCCGACGCGACGGAGTGACGATCGGGAAGAGAGACTCCTTCTCTTTCGCACGAGCTCTATTCGACGATAACGCGGACACGGAAGACACCGGGCCCGGCGCCGGCGCTCTCGCCGCGGACGGTCACGACATACGTGCCGCGCCTCTGATAGGAGTGGGTGGTACTCTCTGCCGACGGCTCGCTAACGCCATCACCGTAATCGATGGAAAGGTTTCGCAGGCTGGAGCATCGCGTGAGGAAACGCACATCCGTCCCCGGCCGGATGCCGCGCACGGGGTAGTAGTTGATCCAGGCATACGGCGGAGCGGTCTTCTGGCCCGGCGATAATACGAAAACCTCCACGAAGTCGGAGTCGCTCCGGCCCTGATCGTCGGTGATCGTCAATTGCTCGCTGTACGCGCCCGGCTCGTTGTAGCGCTTTGTGACGGAAGGGCCGTGAGCCCCGGTCCCATCCGAGAATCTCCAGTCGAAGCCAACGAGCTCAGTGCCGTCGGCCGCCTGTGAGAGCGAGCCGTCCAGGGTGATGCTGTCACCGGCAGAGGCGTGCCTCCACCCACCCGCCACCGGTAGCAGCTCATCAGGGAAGCTCGTTCGGTAGGCCGCGGCGATGAGAGGGAACGTGTCTATCTTCCTGCCGGCCAGCTTTCCCGTTGCCTCGACGTGGAGGTGCGGGTCAATGACCGGATGGCCCGCCCAGGTGTCTCCTGTCAGGCCGAGCACTTCACCGCACGCAACCCTGGATCCCGGCTGGAGATCTTTGCGGATGTGCGTCGCGTTCATATGCGCGTAAAGGAAGCGCAGTCCAGCGCTACCTTCCAGCACGACGTAGTTGGAATCTCCGTCACCGCCTGGGCCGGGGACGGTGGTCACCACCGCATCGGTGATCGCCAGCGCCTGCTCAAGGTCAGGAATCATTCCAAAGTCCTCGCCTCGATGGTAGTAGAGCTTCGCCTGGTTCACGGCCAGCCCGAGGTAGGTGTGCTGGTAGTTCATCGCGTGCCATCGGTAGTTCCGCACAGGAAAAACAACGCGCTCGTTGCTGTACCAAGGCTTGGACGCGTCGCTTGCCTCCAGGCGCACATCCTTGGCCAGTGCATCCGGATCGATGCCTCCAGTCCAACCCCGCGTGCACGCTACGAGCAACGAGACGCCGTTTACAGCAACGGGCATTCGGAACGGCCCACCCGTGATCTTCCTCGTGACGCCGTCCACGTCCACCGTCACATCGGCGGAAACCACCGCCTGCACAGTCTGCTTGTTTGCCGACTCGTAGTAAGGCTCAGTGTGTTCCCGGCAATCAAGCAGCCTGACGGCACGCTGCGCACCGTTGGCAAGCCTGACCGGCGCCGCCTCGCCGCGATCCAGTTCCAGCAGCACTGGGGCCAGGTCAGACGCGCCGGCAGCCATCAATAGGGCCAGTGTGGCAGCAACCGCGCATACGAGCAACGCCTTGAGGTGCATGGCAGCATCCTCCTGCTATTGCCGGGGACCCCTGGTGACCGGGACCCAGGCGCTCAACTCCTAGGTGAACAAGAAGGACGCCGTGGCCTGGCAATCCGACTGCGCAACCAGCCTGACCCAGTGGGCCGAGAAGCCATCAGGGAAGATGTGCTTCTCATAACCCTCCACGGGCACGTGAAGGGTGTCGTAGCGGTGCCACGAGCCGTCTCCAACGAAATCGATCTCAATCAAGATATCCGCGGCCCGATCGGTGCTGATGTGCAGCATTTTCCTGCCGAAGCCTGTGAGCAGGAAAGGATCGGACGGAGAGCCCTTCCGGACCCGCGTCTTCCACCATGGACCGCCCCAGCCGGCGGGCCTGCCCCACGACCAGAGGTCGTCAGTCTTGCCAAACCAGATCCCTGACTGTGGCTGCCCGACGACGGCATTGTTGTCATTGTTAGGCGTCGTCTGGTTCCCGGCCAGTGCCAGCATGCCGCGGAACGCGCAGTAGTCCGGGATGATGCGCAGATGCTGACAGACCGGCTTTACACCGCGGATGCGCCCCTCAAACGCGACGGGCTGCAGTTCATAGAACATCCCCTGGATATCGAGGAGGAAGTGCTCGGTCTCCACTTCGCGAATCCGCATCCACTCGGTCTGCCAGGCATGCTCCATCGCGTGTGACGCTTTGGGCAGCCGGTATCGTTGCCACTCGCCGTTCACAAGAGCCGAGAGAACTGCCGATGCCTCGTCCCACCCGTTCGCGAACAGAACGTTGCCCATGTTCTCGCGGGCCGCGACGTCCATGTATGGCTTCTCTGCAAGACGCTTCCAACGCCTGCCGTCGTACTCGAAAAGGCCGGCCTGTGTGTCGCCGTACTCGTAGAACCCGTTGTTGGATACGACGACACGCTGCTGCGCAGTGCAGCCGCCCTTGAAATGCGGACGTGCCGAGATGTTCATTTCCCGCGCGAGGTCGGAGATCAGGACGGGCTTCCGAGTGGCGAGGTCCATCTCGAAGAACAGCCCCTCCATCGTCTGGTAGTAGACCTTCTCGGCAGGTGCGCTCAGGTGCCGCATGGTCGCGGTCAGACGGTGATTCCGGAATTCAGGAATGAAGTGCCACTCGCCCTTCGAGTCAATCACGTAGGGACCGATCAGGCACTGGTTCGTTTCGTGGTGGATGAGCCGGTTCGCGTGGGTCCCGTCGTGGACGTGCACCCGCTCCGCCTTGAGGTCTTCGTCAATGCGGTAGAGCCCCAGCCCGGTGCCGGTCCCCGCCATGTGGGAGTTGTACGTAACGGCCCAGAGCGCGTCGGCCCATGGCATGAGTGCTCCCACTCCGCACTCCGTGCGTTCCGGAACATTGTCAGCCTTGAACCCGACATAGACGCCGCTGGCGCACCGTATCGTCTGTGCGAAAGCAGCGACTGGAGCGCCGAGCAAGGCGGATAGCATTACTCTTCGTGTCGCAAGCATAGGCGTGATCTGACTCGAGTAACCCAGGAGTGCCATTCTGGCCTCCTGGTCGCGCCCGATTATAGATCCAGCCACCGAATTCGGCATGTTTGTTCTGCAATAAGGTAGGGGTGCGCCAAAAGGCCTTATCCAGCGGCGCTCAAAGCCGAGTTTGCTGTCACCCCATGTTCGAGGTGAGCTATTGAATCGTTCTCTGGCTCACTGCCTTGGAGACCAACCACCCGAATCACGTCCAAATCTGATCGTTGACTGCTACCCGAATAGGTGAGACCAAACTCAGTTGGCACGAAGTAGCGTTACGTGAAACCTGGACCGACCAACTGTTGCCGAGATCACATCTCCTCGAAGCCCATTTCCTGCCAACGTGCCGGTTCACGAGAACTCGATCTTCCACTGAGCGCTGCGGACTGCACTGACCAGAGTGACACCAGCCGACTGGAATGGCGGCAAATTGTGGTTCTGGGTGACTACCACTTGCTGTAAAGCCCGATGGACGAGGTTAGAGGAACTCGGATCTTGATTAGCCTTGTGCTCACTGACAATTGACACCGGTCAGTCCAGGTCTCCGCGAATTCCATACGCGAAGGGCTATCCTGGTGTAACATGCAGATTAAAGGCCGCTATGGTTCAGGAACAGAAGTGATCGGTGAGATGGTCTTCTGCCTCAAAGTC
>JAFNAH010000243.1 GCA_017860075.1 Acidobacteriota bacterium
CTGAATCAGCCGGCAGTGCTCGGCGAACTGCAGGCCGGGGTCGTGCTCGGCAACCTGGTCTTGATTCATCCCTCCTGGAACTTCTTCGGGCCCCTGCGGCTGGCTTCCGGGGCACCCGACTGGGCGATCGTGGTTGACCAGCTCTCCCGCATCGGGGTCGTCATCCTTCTTTTCGAGGTTGGGCTGGAATCCACAGTACAGGGGATGCTCAAGGTCGGGGGCTCGTCCTTCCTCGTGGCCGTGGTGGGGATAATCGCCCCCTTCGGACTCGGTTACGCTGTGAGCTGGCTCATGATCCGTGAGTTGCCGGCCGGCCTGGTTCCGATCGTGCCTCCCGGCTTCAGCCTTCAGTATGTCCATCTCTTCATCGGCGCGGTTCTCAGCGCCACCAGCGTTGGTATCACCGCGCGTGTCCTGAAAGATCTGGGGAAGATGCAGCGCAAGGAATCGCAGATCATACTCGGGGCTGCGGTCATCGACGACGTGCTCGGCCTTCTGATTCTCGCGGTTATCGCCGGCGTGATCGCCGCTGCCGAATCCGGTCAGCCCCCGGAGGTCCTCGCGATCGTGAAGTTGGCCGCGGCCGCCCTGGTTTTCCTCGTCGGATCGCTGGTGCTGGGCGTCACCGTAGTCCCGCGCATCATGACTCGCCTTGCGAGGCTGCGAACATCCGGCGTGATGCTCATCTCGTCACTCCTTCTTGCTTTCGGCCTCTCCTATATCGCAGCCATCATCGGTCTGGCACCGATCGTAGGGGCATTTGCCGCGGGGTTGATCCTCGAAGAAGCACATTTCCGTGGCTTCCGTGACGAAATCACGGTAGAGAAGCTGCTCCGACCAATTGCCACCATGCTCGTGCCCATCTTCTTTGTAGTTATGGGAATAGGAGTGCGACTGGAAACGTTCTCCAATACGGGCGTACTCGGCCTCGCGGCCGGCCTCACCATTGCGGCCATCCTGGGCAAACAGGTCTGCGGTTTCGGCGTGATCGAAAGAGGGCTTGATCGGCTGAGCGTAGGGGTGGGCATGATCCCTCGCGGCGAGGTAGGACTGATTTTCGCGGGCATCGGCAGAGCGCTGAAGGTCATCGACGACGGGACCTTTTCGGCCATCGTCATGATGGTCATGCTGACGACGGTTTGCACCCCGCCGGTCTTGAAGTACACGCTCGCACGTTGGGACAGGAAGCACGGGTAGCGCAGTCACACAGGCGCCGTCCGGCGGGCGGTTCCGGTCGTTTCTGCAGGGCGGCCCTCCGGCAGAGTCAACAAGCTTGTTCGATGGAGTCCGATATGGCAACTCAAGCGTTTGAGAAACTCGGGATGTTCTATCTCGGCAAGTCTGTCGATCCGCAGTCGGCAAACCTGAGCAGCGACTACTTCCTGTACGACGCGCGCGACCTTGTCACGCATGCCGTGTGCGTGGGCATGACCGGGAGCGGCAAGACGGGCCTCGGCATCACGCTGCTGGAGGAAGCTGCCATCGACGGTGTGCCGGCGCTTATCATCGACCCGAAGGGAGACCTGGGCAACCTGATGCTCACCTTCCCCGGGTTGAGCCCGCAGGAATTCCGTCCGTGGATCAACGAGGAAGAGGCCCGCAAGCGCAATCTCTCCCCCGAGGGCTATGCAGCTGAGGAGGCTGAACGGTGGCGCAAGGGTCTGGCAGAGTGGGATGAGGACGCGGAGAGGATCTCCCGGCTGCGGTCGGCGGCGGATTTTTCCATTTATACGCCCGGCAGCACGGCGGGCATCCCGGTATCGATCACGGCGTCCTTCGCGGCGCCGTCAAAGGAGTACCTCGCAGATCCGGAATTGCTCAAGGAGCGCATCGCCTCGACGGCTGCGGGGCTCCTCGGCCTGCTTGGCATACAGGCCGACCCTCTGAAAAGTCGTGAACACATCCTCATCTCGAATATTCTCGAACAGACATGGACCGGGGGCAGGGACGCGACACTCGGCTCACTGATCCAGATGATTCAATCGCCCCCTGTCTCGAGAGTCGGCGTCTTCGACCTGGAGACATTCTTCCCGGCGGGAGAGAGACTCCAGCTGGCCATGTCCCTGAACAATCTCCTCGCCGCACCGGGCTTCGCCACGTGGCTCGAAGGGGAGCCGCTGGACGTGAGCCGCATGCTGTACACGTCGGAGGGGAAGCCGCGCATGAGCATCTTGTCGATCGCGCACCTCGCCGATGCCGAGAGGATGTTCTTCGTCACGATGCTGCTGAACCAGGTGCTCGGATGGATGCGGTCTCAGCCCGGGACCAGCAGCTTGCGCGCGCTCCTTTACATGGATGAGATCTTCGGTTTCTTCCCCCCGATTTCCGAGCCGCCTTCCAAGAGGCCCCTTCTCACATTGCTGAAACAGGCACGCGCCTATGGCCTCGGGGTGGTCCTGGCGACGCAGAATCCAGTGGACCTCGACTACAAGGGTCTGGCCAACACCGGCACCTGGTTCATCGGGAAACTTCAGACGGAGCGGGATCGCGAACGCCTGCTCGACGGCATGGCCGCCGCGTCCGCGCTGGCCATGGATCGCGATCAATTGGTGTCGACTGTCGCCGGACTCAAGCAGCGCCAGTTCCTGATGCATGACATTCACGAGGAGAAGCCGGCGCTCTTCAACTCACGCTGGGCGCTGTCCTACCTGGCGGGGCCTCTGACCCGGGCTCAGATCAGGCTACTGATGCAGGACCGGAAGCAGGCCGCGCCCGGCACGCCGCCGTTGCAGGCAACCGTTGCATCTGCGGCGCCGCCGGTTCAGACGGCGCCGGTTGCCGCTGCGCTGAATGACCGTCCGCAGGTGCCGGCCGGGATCCCGCAGTATTTCGCGCCCATCCGGAAGCCCCAGCCGCCGGGGGCGCGCGTTGTGTATCAACCGCATCTCTATGCAGCCGCCTCGTACCAGATCGTCGACAACAAGCTCGGCATGAGTTACACGCAATCAACCAGCCACATCCTGCCTTTGAGCGAAAACATGACGAGCGCTCCCTGGGATGAATCAAGCCTGTTTGAAGCGCGGATCGAAGAGTTGAGCCGACAGGTGCCGCAGGGTGCGGCCTTCTCGCCCGTCCCGACAACGATCCTGCAGGCTTCGAGGTTCGACAAGGCGCAGAAAGGATACATGGACTTCGTCTACCGGCAGGCCCAGATGACGCTTTGGAAGAGCGGCCTTTTCAAGACCACTTCTCAGCCCGGCGAATCGGAACGCGACTTCCGCCTGCGCCTGCAACAGGCGGCCCGCGAACGTCGCGATTTCGAGATGGAGAAGCTCCGACGAAAATACGCGGCGAGGATCGGAGTCCTCCAGACGCGCGTGAGCCGTGCCGATCAGCGCATGGCCAGGGAGTCGGAACAGTACGGCCAGCAGAAGGTTCAGGCCGCGATCTCCGTCGGCGCCACGATCTTCGGTGCTCTCCTCGGACGCAAAGCGATCAGCGCCTCAACCCTCGGCCGAGCCACGACGGCGACGCGCCAGGCCTCGCGTATCCTTCAGGAGCAGGGGGACGTCGAAAGGGCGAAAGAAGACCGCGAGGCTGCACAGCAGCAGTTGCAGGCGCTGGAGCAGGAGATGCAGCAGGAGGCGGACGAACTGGCAAAAGCTTTCGATCCTCAAACGGAGATTCTGCAGCCAGTGATCGTCCGCCCGTCGAAAACGGACATACTGCTCCGTGCCGGTGGAATAGTCTGGATTCCCTTCGCCCAGGATCCCGCCGGTAGCTTGAACCCGCTCTGGTGAGCCGGATCAGGCAGCTTTCAGCTCGGACGTGCAGTGCGGGCAGCGCGCGGCCTTGATCGGAATCGCAGTCGCGCAGAACGGGCAGTCCTTCGTGGTCGGCGCCGCCGGGGCAGCAGCGGGCTGCGCCCTCATGCGGTTGACCTGCTTGACCAGCAGGAAAATCACGAACGCCACGATAATGAAGTCGAGCAGCGTGTTGATGAAGACGCCGTAGTTGAGCGTCGGGGCGCCGGCCGCCTTGGCCTCCGCCAGCGAAGCATAGGACTTGTCCGAGAGGTTGATGAACAGGCTCGTGAAATCCACCTTCCCGAGCAGCAACCCGATCGGAGGCATCAGCACGTCAGCTACAAAGGAACTGATGATCTTGCCGAAGGCGCCGCCGATGATGATGCCGACGGCCATATCGAGCACGTTCCCTTTCATCGCGAACTCTTTGAACTCCTTGAGCATGGC